>JBHEOZ010000042.1:417-8409 GCA_046260555.1 Desulfurivibrionaceae bacterium | reverse complement strand
ATAACATATCGCCGGTTAAATCCGCTCAATTTTGCCGAGTTCGTAAAAAGTCGCCGGGGTGAGGATCCTGAGCCGGTCCCAGGAAGGTTTTTTCGCCTTTTTGCATACTTATCAACTTTCAGGTTGAGATAAATTTTTCCCGTCCCTAAACTATTAGACAGGTCATTCCGACAAAACCGACTCCTTGAGAGATGAAAATGAAAAATAATCGAACCGCCCTCCTGCTCTTCTCCCTGACCCTGCTGATCAATGGCTGCGCCATGAAGTGGACTCCGTCATGGCAGGAGGAAGGCATGGATCGGCGGTTGACCGAGCGCTCTGCGGGATTGTCTGAAAAGGCCGGTAAGCTATTCATGGGGGCCGATGACGAGAAATCCCTCCGGGCCTCGATCGAGGCCCATGAGAAAATCATCGATGAAAATCCCGGCGATTATTACGGACTGAAAATGCTCAGCACCCAATACATCTTGCTTGGTACCGCCTACACCGGGGAACGTTCCGAAAAGTCGGAATATTTTCACCGGGCCATGGTATATGCCGAAAGGGCCATGTACACCAATGATCATTTCAGATCATTGGTCGACACCGGGATGACGCCCTGGGAGGCCTCGGCCGCATTGACCGCGGCCGAGGCGGAGGCCATGTTCTTCTGGGTAACCGCCCTCCAGTACGAGTTCAAGGAAGGCATGACCCTGCCGGGCAAGATCATCAATATCAATTGGCTGCAGCGGGCACTACTGTTCCTCGATCGCATCGAACAGGTCGATCCCGAGTTCGGCGACGGTGCCGTCGAATTTGCCAGGGTAATCTGCTATTACGTCCTGCCCAAAAGCAAAGGCGGCTCAAAAAGCAAAGGCGACGCCTACATGCAAATGGCGGTGGAAAAAGGTGAAAAACAACTCCTGCCCCGCTGGGCCAGGGGGAAATATTATTATCCGATCAAGGGCGAAACGGAAAAGGCGCGCCGGGATCTGGAATGGGTCGCCAGCCGCGACTTTAACGAGTTCGAAGACCTCTATCCCTGGCGGGTCCATTTCCAGGAAGATGCCCGCCGCCGCCTCAGTGAATCCGAATGAAACTGAAAAAGTTATTGCTGATCCTGAGTTTGTCCTGGCCGATGCTGTCTTCCTGCGCCCCGAAAGAGCCGATCCCGGTACTGGAATACGGCAAAATGGACGCTTCCGAGCATCGGAATCTCCTGATCATCCTGCGCGGTTTCGGCGGCAGTCATCATGACTTCGAGAAAAACGGGATCATCAATGAAGTAAGGAGAAGCAAGCTGCCCTTCGATATCGTCGTCCCGGCGGCGCACTTCGGCTACTACCGGACCGAAACACTGCCGGAAAGGCTGAAACATGATATTATCGACCCGGCCAGGGCCAAGGGCTATCGGGATATCTGGCTGGCCGGCTTTTCCATGGGCGGGCTTGGGTCCCTGTTTACCGTCCGCCGTTATCCGGAAGCGGTTAACGGCGTCATCCTGGTCAGCCCCTTCCTTGGAAAGGGCGCCATCCTCACCGAAATCGAAGAGGCGGGCGGGGTCGGCAACTGGTCCGTACCCGCCGGTCGCGAAGGAGAATGGCAGTACGATATCTGGGCCTGGTTAAAGGAATACAACGATGCCCCAAGGCGGTTTCCCGAAATTCATCTGGGCTACGGTGATAATGACCCGGTAATTCAGGGTGGCTCTTCCCTGCTCGCCCGCTCCCTGAGGCCCGAAGATTGTTTCACCGTTCCCGGCAGGCATGACTATGAGACCTTCAAGGAGATCTGGCGCCGCCACTTGGAACTCTTGGGAAACAAGCTTCAGGCCATGTCCCGGGTTTCGGCTTCGGCCGATTAGCCGCCTTATACCCGCACCATTTTCGAATGCTCACGGATTCAGGAAATTATGAGAGAAAAACAATGAACCGGGAACATTCCCCGATCAAAATCGGGATCAGCTCCTGTCTTCTGGGAGAGAAGGTGCGCTATGACGGCGGCCACAAGCATGACCGGTTGATCACCGACTTCCTGGGCAGGTTTCTGGAATTCATTCCGGTCTGCCCCGAAGTGGAATGCGGTCTCGGCACCCCGCGAGAGGCCATGCATCTGGTCGGCAATCCGGACGAGCCGCGCCTGGTAACGATAAAAACCGGGATCGACCATACCCGGCAGCTACGGGAGTGGGCCGTCCAAAAAGTCAGGGATCTGGAAAAGGAAGGGCTGCACGGCTTTATCTTCAAGAGCAAGTCGCCCTCCAGCGGCATGGAACGGGTCAAGGTGTACGGGGAAGGCCGGACGGTTTACCATAACGGGGTCGGCATGTTCGCCCGGGCCTTTATGGAGCACTTCCCCCTGCTGCCGGTCGAGGAGGACGGACGTCTCCACGATAGCGCCCTGCGCGAGAACTTCATCGAGTCGATCTTCGCCTGCCGGCGCTGGCGCGAACTGCGGGCCGGCTCGAAGCGCCTCGGCCGCCTGGTCGACTTCCATACCGATCATAAGCTGCAGATAATGGCCCATAGCGTCAGCCATTACCGGGAGCTGGGCAAGCTGGTCGCCCGGGGCAAGGAACTGCCGATCGACGATCTGCTCGACAGCTATGAAAAACTGCTGATGGAGGCCATGCGCCTCAAGCCCACGGTCAAGAAGCATGTCAATGTCCTGCAGCACATGGCCGGCTACTTCAAGAAGCAGCTGAGCGCCGCGGAAAAACAGGAATTGCAGGAGATCATCGAACAATACCACCGGGAACTGGTGCCGCTGATCGTGCCGGTTACCCTGATCAACCACTATGTCCGCAAGTACCGCGTCGATTACCTGGCCCGGCAGCATTACCTGAGCCCCCACCCCATCGAACTTAAACTGCGCAACCATGCCTGAGGCAGCGAAGCAATGAAGATCCTGGTCACCGGCGCGACCGGTTATATCGGCAGAAGGCTGAAGGAACGGCTCCTCGGCAAACCGGACTGCCGGCTGCGCCTCCTGGTCCGTAACCGCAACAAAGTACGCCCCTCGGTTCGCGACCAGGTCGAGATCGTCGAGGGCGACACCTTTAAGGAAGAGGCCCTCGACCGGGCCCTGGCCGGGATCGAGGTGGCCTACTACCTGATCCATTCCATGGGTTCCGGCAAGGATTACCGGGATCTCGACCGGCTCAGCGCCGAAAATTTCCGGGAAGCGGCAATCCGGGCAGGGGTAAAGCGGATCATTTACCTGGGCGGCCTCGGCGTCAAGGAAACGGCCAGTAAGCACCTGTTGAGCCGGATCGAGACCGGCGAGGTGCTGGGCGCCAAACCGGAAAGGATCCAGACCATCTGGTTCCGGGCCGGGGTGATTATCGGTTCGGGCAGCGCCAGTTTCGAGATCATCCGCAACCTGGTCCAGAAGCTACCGGTGATGGTCACCCCGAAATGGGTGAATACCCTGACCCAGCCCATCGCGGTAAGTGATGTTGTCTCCTATCTCGCGGCGGCGGTGGATAAGGAAATCCCCGGCAACCTGACCGTCGATATCGGCTCCGCCCCGATGTCCTTCCGGGAAATGATGCTGGAGGCGGCCGCGGTAATGAACCTCAAGCGTTTGATGATTCCGGTCCCGGTCCTGAGTCCCAAACTCTCCTCCTACTGGCTGATTCTCCTGACCCCGATCAATTATAAACTTGCCGCCGCCCTGGTAGAGGGACTTAAATCGGAAACCGTGGTCTTAAACGATCACGCCCGGCGGTATTTCCCGGAGATCGCACCTGTTTCCTACCGGCAAGCCGTAGAGCAGGCCATGGGGGAGCTGGAGGACAACCAGGTCTTGAGCCGCTGGTGCGACAGCAGCGGCGGCGCGGTCTGCGACATCAAGGACCTGGATGACCCGGCCTCGGCCGTCCTCCGGGACAGTCGGGAATATCCCCTGGGAGATGCGACCCCGGCTGAGGTCTTTACCGCGGCCTGCACCCTGGGGGGCGAGCACGGCTGGTACCGCTATCATTTCCTCTGGCAGTTCCGCGGTCTGGTCGATAAATTACTGGGAGGCTACGGTCTCAATCGGGGCAGGCGGGTCAGAGATAAACTTCGGGTCGGTGATTCCCTCGATTTCTGGAAGGTGGCCGATCTCAAGGAAAACAAAAGATTACTGCTCCTCGCCCAGATGAAGGTACCCGGCAAGGCCTGGCTGGAGTTCGATATCCAGCCGGACAAACTGGTCCAGACTGCCCATTTCCTGCCCAGTGGCCTCTGGGGCAGGCTTTACTGGTACAGCGTCTTGCCTCTCCATCACCTGGTCTTCTCCAACCTGGCCAGACAGATCGTCCTCCAGGCCCGGCTGAACCGGTAATTCGAGATGCCTTTCAGGAATCAGAGCGTCAGGTTTTAGATGGTCAAGTCGTAAAAGCCATCAGCGGCGATCAGTCGTCTGTTCCAGCAGCCTTGTCGGCCATTTGCCTTGAATCCTTTCGGCCGGAAAAGTCTTATCCGCCAAGTGTGATATCCTGATCCTGGTACCACGCAAAAGCGTTGTATATATGCTCCGGCCTGAATTCAGGCCACAGTTCATCCACCACATAAAAATCAGAGTAAATTGTTTGAATCGGCAAAAAACCACTCAGCCTGCGGCGGCTTCCCCATCTTATAACCAAATCGATCCTCGAAATGCCGGAGGAAGCGATCCTCTTCGTAAATCCCTCACCCTTGTCAGCACCATGCTTATCAAGCGCCTGATTAAGATCCCAGTTCCAACCGTAGTTTATAAGAAAATTCACCTTGATGCGCCCGGTTGCGGACTTGTCCCGTTTTGTAAAAGGAAGTAGTTCCGCCGGGAAAAGGGGCGTCTTGGTATTTCCCACTACCAGGATATCCACATCTTTTTGGGCAAGCAGCAGCACAGCTTCCACACAGGCCTGTCGGAAGGCATCGGTTTGCGGGGCTGGGCGTTTTGTGTTGTCCTGGGTAAAGCCGTAAAAAGTAATTTCCCTGACACCTCGCAGACCGTCACATATATTGTAGAGCTGTAAACCTGGTCCAACTCCATGTTTGTAACCATCCTGCTTTCCCAGACCATTGCGCTGCGCCCACCTTCGGTTGCCATCCGGTATAATTCCAATGTGTTCAGGCAGCCGTTTAAAAGAAGGAAAATCCATTTTTTGCAACTCCGCTATTTTTAGATGCATATTTCCAGGTTCCCTTTTTATGCCCGCGTAATCGTTCCTGAGGCGCCTGAGGGTATGCCGGCAAGAACCGTCTCGCATAGACTATTCCAGATATAATAACCGGCTGAATATTAGATATTATGGAAAAAAAGCGAAATCGAAGTCAAGTCATAGAATTCCTCTGCCATCCGGATGAATTCGTGGCGGATTTTGAGGCCGCCGCCCTTACCTTTATCGGGTAAGCCCTAGGGATGAACAACCGGGATGGCCAATAATATCTGGATCGCGCCCTGATTTGGGTCATATTTGGTCGTCTCGATTGAGCAAAACCCAGGCGTAGCCCATTTCAGGCAGCTCATCCATGCTAAGCGGAATTCGGGCAAAATTTGATCTGTTTTACTTTGACTTTCAATATCCTCATCACGGTATGATTTTAAAAACAGTAATTAGTCAAATTAGACGGGAGAAATGATCATGAAAAGCACAGAAACCGACAGAGTCCGGGCGCATACTTCTGGAGAAATCAATCGCCAGATCGATCAGGAGACAGATATTCGGGTGCGAAAATATTCCCAATTAAGCCCTGATGACATTACCCGCCGCATTGAAGCACTGGATCGTGAATGGGATATGGAAAGGACCCTCGAAACCAACGCTTCCGTGTTGGCATTCACCGGAATGGTCCTCGGCATGACGCATAGCAAGAAGTGGTTGATGGTGCCGGGTCTAGTATTATCATTCCTGTTCGAAAATGCGGTGCAGGGCTGGTGTCCGGCTGTCCCGGTATTCCGTAGGCTGGGAGTACGCACCCGTAGGGAAATAGATCGAGAGAAATACGCTTTAAAAGTCTTGCGGGGCGATCTGGATATCTAGAAAGAATTACCGCGTGCCGAATCGGCCTTGAAGTCGGTGGATGCTTAAGGACTGTAGTCAGGGGGGGTGGAAAGAACCTTTTAACCCTTCTCGGTTACATTCCCGGCATCGTCCACGCAGTCTGGAACATTGCTAAACGATGAGGGCTGGCGGGCCGTTATGGAATGCCGACTGGCGTTGAATGAGCGGTAATCATCCCATGCTTATATTTCAGTTTTTTCTGATATTAACTTTATTATTTATGGCTCTCACCTTGATGCCGTTCTGGCGTTATGAAGCTTGGTGGGTGCGCGGCCTTGACTTTCCGCGCATGCAGATTTTTTTACTCGGGATGCTCCTCTTCCTGCTGGAATTGGCCGTACTCGACCTGTCGCAGCCGGCGACGTGGGGTTTACTAACAGTCATTCTCCTTTGTCTCATTGTTCTGGCGTGGTGGATTATTCCTTATACCCGCTTATATCCTGTCGAAGTTCAGTCAGCCGGAAACGTCGATCCGCGGAACTCCATCGGAATTCTGACTGCCAATGTGTTGACCCCGAATCGGAACGTGGATGGTTTGATTGATATTGTGCGAGAGAGCCGGCCCGATGTTTTCGTCACCTTGGAATCCGATGGATGGTGGCAGAGCAAACTGGATGTCCTGGAATCCGAATATCGTTACACAATTAAACATCCCCTTGATAACCTTTATGGGATGCATATGTACTCAAAACTGCCCATTTCGGACAGCCGCATTGAATTTCTGGTAGAAGACGACGTGCCATCAATACACACGACGATTCGCCTTCCCTCGGGTAATAAAATCCGCATTCATTTCCTGCACCCGGCGCCACCCAGCCCGAATGAAAACGATGGCTCGTCTAAGCGGGACGCGGAACTGGTCATCGTCGCCAGAATCGTGGCTGAAAGCGAACTTCCCGAGATTGTTGCCGGCGATCTGAACGATGTCGCCTGGTCCGCGACATCCCGGCTGTTCAAAAAGATCAGCGGAATGCTCGACCCGCGGGTCGGTGCGGCAGCTTGCCGATTAAAACTCGGGGCTAGACGCTTAACTCCCATTGGGTTTTGCCGATATTGTATCGCAGGACATAGGTGTTTTTATCATCGCCGATAATTTTAAAATATCGCTGTCCTGGGGAAAGCCAGCGGTCGACAATCCTCACAACTTCTACTTTCCGGCCCTGCAAATAAAAAGATTGCGGAGCTTCTTCTCCCCGATAGCCGGCATAGGCTGAGACCTCGACCTCAACGATCATTTCAGTCATGATGGGCACCGATCAGGGGAACGAAGGCGACTCCCAGAACTTCCCGGGAATCAATCACGCCGTTCCGGTCTTTTTCGTAAAGCATCAGAAACTGGAGGGAACTGGGAGGCCCTACCGGAATGACCAGGCGGCCGCCCGGCTTTAATTGCTCCAATAACGACCGCGGAACACGCGCTGCGGCAGCGGTGACGATGATACCGTCAAAAGGGGCGTATTCCGGAAGACCTTGAGAGCCGTCGCCCAGATGGACTTCGGCATTGCGGACTCCCATTGATGCCAGGCGGTCCCTTGCCTGTTCGGCCAGGGCGGGGACGATCTCGACGGTGTGGACCCGCTTAACCAGTTTGGCGAGAATTACCGCCTGGTACCCGCAGCCGCCGCCGACTTCAAGAACCACATCATCTGCTTCGGGCAGCAGCAGATCGGTCATCAAGGCGACTATGAACGGCTGCGAAATCGTCTGGCCATTGCCGATGGGAAGCGGCCGGTTGTCGAAGGCGTAGGGTTTCATGTTGTCCGGCACAAATTCATCACGGGGCACTTCGGCCATGGCCGCCATGACCGGTTGACTGATTTTTTTTATACCGGTCAAACCACTGGTGTAAGAACACTCGGTTTGAATGGTACGAAGCATCTTGTCGACTTCCGCACGGTGTGCCATAAAAATCCTCTCCAAATGAATTATTTTAAGCAGGTTCAAACCCTCGGTTCCAGTATTTTCGACCAGTTATGGGG
>JBHEOZ010000042.1:0-407 GCA_046260555.1 Desulfurivibrionaceae bacterium | reverse complement strand
ATAATCCGCCTGGCGATATCCAGTTCAATTTTATGGCCTACACTGACAAAAACCGGTTTAACCTCATCCCGGGTCCGCAAGACGATTCCCACCAGTTCATTCTTATGGAGCAAGGGAGATGCGGACCCTCTTTCCGGGCCTGGCTCGCGATATTCACCGACCAGGCGGCTTTTGGCGCAACCTATGGTCGGCAGATCGGTTATCACTCCGATGTGACTGGCGATGCCGAGACGGCGCGGATGGGCAATTCCCTGGCCGTCGCAGATGATCAGATCCGGAGCGGTTCGCAGTTCACGCAAGGCGGCGATCAAGGCGGGGGCTTCGCGAAAAGAGAGGAGTCCGGGAATATAAGGAAAATGCAGCTCCCGGAAAGCGGTATGCCGCTCGACAACCATGTTGTCATGACT
>JBHEOZ010000419.1:0-875 GCA_046260555.1 Desulfurivibrionaceae bacterium | reverse complement strand
TCGTCAGATCCAAGGCGCGCGAATTTCGAGGAATGAAGCGTACTCCAGTACGCGGCAATGACGAGACAATTTGCAGCAACGCGGGAGCTGGCGATTTTTGCGACGCCATCAGTACTTGAGGGCCAGGCCCGCCTTCTTCCAGGCGGAAATGCCGCCCTTGAGATTGTAGATCTCCGGGTAGCCCTTGGCCGAGAAATAACGCCCCACCCCGTAGCTGCGGCCGCCCACCGCGCAGATCAGCAACAGGGCTTTATCGGCGGGCAGGACCTCGCTCCCTTTGGCCAGGGCGCTCATCGGAATCAGCCGGGAACCGGCAATATAGCCCTCACGCAGCTCCCCGGCCTCCCGGAGATCGACCATCATCATATCCTTGCGGCTTTCCATCATCTTTTTGGCCTCCGCCGGCGAAATCGACCGGAAGATTTTTTCTTCCCGGCCGGTCTGGCCGGCCAGGGCGGCTCCGACATTATTTTGGCTGGCGCTTCGGGTTACCGCCTTGGCCGGAGGGTTGTCGCCGGCGGCCTCTTCCCGGGAGCAGCCGATCGGAGTCAGTAATATAAACAGCGGTATTATAAAGGCCAAACCTCGATACAGCAGCCCGGTCATGCCGGACAGCCGGGGCTCCATAAGGCGCCGCCCCGAAAAAGTCTGGATTGGACAAGTTTCTTTTCCACCGGCTCCCAAAGTTCTTTTCATTAGCTTCCTCTTGAGTTTTAATGGTGCCATGGCGTCGCGGAAATTGTTGAAATACCGGTTTACCACGCATCGAAAAGTCCGTCATTCCGGGCATCGAAAAGTCCGTCATTCCGGCAGGTTTTAAGCCGGAATCCAGATCATCCGCTGGATGCCGGCTAAAAGCATGCCGGCATGACGAC
>JBHEOZ010000418.1:0-890 GCA_046260555.1 Desulfurivibrionaceae bacterium | reverse complement strand
TGTACACCCGACAAGATTCGAACTTGTAACCGCCTGATTCGTAGTCAGGTACTCTATCCAGTTGAGCTACGGGTGCAATAAAATCGATGCTACTTTAAAAACCTTGCAAACTTAATGAACGGCTTTTCATCGCATCTTTTACAGAACCCAAATATAGGGAGCTTTTCGTTAAAGTGTCAAACAAACCGAAAAAGTTTTGGATTGACCAATCAAATTAAAAAGAGCCATGGTGTTTATTTAATTCATTGTTATGTTATTAGGTATTAATTCTATTTAAACCCTTGAGAGCAATCACATGCAGGAGTTATACGATGTCTCTTTATCCCTTTTCATCTCACTGGCAATCGGCCTGTTGATTGGAATAGAAAGAGGCTGGAAAGAGAGAGAAGAAAAAGAGGGAGAGCGAGTTGCAGGTATTCGCACTTTCAGCATAGTCGGGCTTTTGGGAGGTGTTTCCGGTCTGCTTGCTGTTGAGTTCAGCCAATGGATCATCGTTGTTGGATTTCTCTCGGTCTCCGCACTGGCCATTGTTGCACACCGGGTAGATATAAAACTGAACGAAGATATCGGGGCCACTACAGAGTTTACCCTGATGCTCACTTATGTGCTTGCCGTATGGTCTGTTTTCGGAAATGAACTGCCTGCATTGGGAGCCACTGTTGTTGTTACTGCTCTCCTGGGTTATAAGCCCGTACTCCATCGCTGGCTTAAAAACATCCAGCCCAAGGAGATTTATGCGTGGACCAAGCTATTGGTAATCTCAATCGTCCTTCTCCCCTTGTTGCCCGATCAGGGATATGGACCATGGGAAGCTTTCAATCCCTACTGGGTTTGGTGGATGGTTGTTTTAATCAGCGGACTGTCATTTATCGGATATGTTGCCATAAAAT
>JBHEOZ010000417.1:0-894 GCA_046260555.1 Desulfurivibrionaceae bacterium | reverse complement strand
CGATAACCTGTTGGGGCGTACCCTGGGCAACAACGTGTCCGCCATTGACTCCGGCAGCCGGCCCCATATCGATGACATGGTCGGCGGCACAAATAGTCTCTTCATCATGTTCGACCACCAGCACCGTGTTGCCGAGATCGCGCAGGCGTTTAAGGGTCGTTAGCAGGCGCTGGTTATCGCGTTGATGCAGGCCGATGGACGGTTCATCGAGGATGTACAGTACCCCGGTCAGGGATGAGCCGATCTGGGCGCTGCGATTCAGGGTCAGATAATCAAGGCCGACATGGGAGAGAAAGGAAAGCCGCTCGCGGATCTCTTTGAGGATCCGGCGGGCAATCTCCATCTCTTTGGGGGGCAATGTGAGCTGCAGAAAAAACGCCTCGGCGTCAGCAATAGACAGGGCAGTGGTCTGCTGGATGTTGTTGCCGCCGACGGTGATATGCAGGGCCTCAGGACGCAGTCGGGCGCCGTTGCAGGTCTGACAGGGGATGACATTCATGAAACGTTCGAGGTTTTCCCTGACGCTGTCGGAATCAGTTTCGTGATAGCGCCGTTCAAGGTTGGGAATCACCCCTTCAAAGGGTTTTTCATAAAAATGGCGGATCTCCCCCTGATCATAGAAAAAACGGATGCTGTCGCCACCGGAACCGTAGAGGATGACATCCTGAACGGCTTTGGTCAGCTGATTAAAGGGGGTGCGCATATCAAACTGGTAATGTAGAGCCAACGCCTCAAGCAAGGCCTGATAATAGAAGCCGGTGCGGCTGTCCCACGGCACCACGGCGCCATCACGCAGGGACAATTGCGGATTGGGAACCACCTGCTCGCGGTCAAAGAGCATCCGCGTGCCGAGCCCGCTGCAGTCAGGGCAGGCACCGTGAGGATTGTTGAAGG
>JBHEOZ010000416.1:0-924 GCA_046260555.1 Desulfurivibrionaceae bacterium | reverse complement strand
GGCCGCTTGCCGGCCCAAACGAAACCTATGCCCTTTTGCGGTATAAACGGTACTTTGATAATTTCCATGTCCCTTAGCGGTCTTCGGTCATAAATGTGGGTCGATGCTCTTCGGCGACAAAAGGGATTCTGCCCTCCTCTTCCAGCAGGGTCAGCAATTCATCAAGATGAGAATCCCGGCTGAACTGGTCACGGCCGGTCCTGGTAAAGCGGCATTCGCAGTTGGTCAGCTGCCCGTCGCACCAGGGGCAGATCTCCACCGGACAGCCGAAGGCGTGAAACTCGCCGTCGCCGGTGCCGCAGACCGGACATAGATCCAGGGAGTCATTCATCGGGATATGTTCTTCCAATTCGGCGGGATCGCCGACCGCTTTCCTGAAATGCTCGTCATCCCGCCAACCGAAAAATTCAAGAAGATCCTGCTCTTCGATCCCGCCGCTGAACGGCCCGAGCAACGTGGTCGCATCGCGGGTGGCCAGATAAAGGTAGTCGGCGTGCAGGGTGGTGGCGCAAAACAGGAAGACGCCGTGACGCTTGGCGACCCGGCTTATCCCGGTTATCCCATCCTCCCGGGCCTCGGGCAGGAAACTGTAGAAATGATGGAAGACGTTCATGGCGATGGCATCGCCGGCGTATCCCTCCAGAACTTCCTTGAGGAGATCCGCTTCACCTTCGGGCGCGCTGTAATCTATGAGCAGATAGATCTCATTAATCAGATCGGCGAGGGTCATCTGTGGCTGGGTTTCCATGTCGTTAAAACCTGTATGAAGAATCAGTTGTGGTGAATTCGCAAAAAGTTACAGCTGAGTTGAGTTCCGCAAGGCGGGACTCGTACGAAACTTATGCCCTCTTTTTGGGTATACCATTAGTATTATCAACATCGTTGCCGCCTTGCATCTGCACCGTTCTCGAACGCTCACGGATG
>JBHEOZ010000415.1:465-926 GCA_046260555.1 Desulfurivibrionaceae bacterium | reverse complement strand
CCATGAAGAAGGTGCCGAAATAACCGGCATAATTTCTGGATGCGGCCCGGGTCAGACCGCCGGGCAGGCGCAGTTCCCATAATCCGAAGAGGCTGGTGGCAAAAACCAGGAGAACCAGGGCAACCGCGATCAGCACCCACGGGTTTTGCAGCATGGCGCCCATCAGGCCGCCGGTCATGGCCGCCGCCACCCCGAGAATCGAATTGGTAATGGCCAGCCCGGCGATGTAAAAGAAGCCATGGGAGAGCAGAACCACTTTCCCCTGACCGGAGCGGCCGCCGAAATAGGAGACGGTGATAGGGATGAGAGGATAGACGCAGGGCGTGAGATTAAGCGCCATACCGCCGAGAAAGATACCGGCAAGGGTCAGGAAAAACGTCCAGCCCCGCATGGCGCCGGCCGTGCCGGCGGACGAAGAGGGTGAACCTGCCCCGATGCTGCCGATGGTCGAGGCGGTCGCC
>JBHEOZ010000415.1:0-390 GCA_046260555.1 Desulfurivibrionaceae bacterium | reverse complement strand
GTCACTGCGGACTCAGGCCAGTCCCGCTCAGTAGAAGACGATATGCCTTTGCCGGTCCGGACCGAGGAACTGCTCCAGCTCACCGCGCCTGGTCAGGCGGGAAAGCCAGGTCGGTTCCATGGGAAAGTTCACCGCGCCCTCGATATGGCCCGCCGCATATTCCCAATCCTGACGGGTGTCCACCAGCAAAACCCCATCGGGGTCCCGCTGGACCAGTTCCCAGAGATCATCGGTCGTGATCAGCCGGTAGCCGCCACGTTCCGCCTCCTGCCGCACTCCGGCCATGTCGGCGGCGAAGGCGCCGGCCGTTCCCATCCCCATGCCCAGAGCAGTGATCAGAAGAAGTATTGCCGGAAGCCACGATCTTTTCATCTTCATCCTCCTTAGGGG
>JBHEOZ010000414.1:351-951 GCA_046260555.1 Desulfurivibrionaceae bacterium | reverse complement strand
GCATAATATCGTTTATGATCCGCTATCAATCAACTTCAGAGAACAGGAAGGGTATATGAAAAAGAGCTTACGGATTTATCCAGGACTGGCAATTCTGTTATTGATTGGTGTTTTTCTCCTTCCGGCCGGGTCGGCTGCGGCCGGGCAAAGGGCCGAGTGGGAGATCACCACCACCATGGAGATTCCCGGCATGCCCTTCGCCATGCCGCCCAATACCTTCCGGCACTGCCTGGAAGAAAACGGGGTGCCTTACCAGGCCGGTGACGGCGAGGAATGCGAGACCATTTCCCGGGAGGTTTCCGGCGATACCGTTAGCTGGCGGATAAGCTGCCGGGGGGAGGATGGCCGGATCGAGATGACCGGCGTTACCACCTATACCGGCGACAATATGGACAGCCAGGTCAAGATGCAGAGCGAAGACGGTGAAATGTCCATGCACATGACCGGCAGGCGGTTGGGTTCCTGTAACTGACGGCCTGATCCGCGGCCGCTCCCCCTCCGGCAAAAGCCGAAAAAAACCCGAGGGAGTTCGTCCTGCTCGGGTTTTTTTTCGGCTTTTGCCGGCATCTTTGCCTTACCTTCTTAACTCAACTTTCTGAC
>JBHEOZ010000414.1:0-341 GCA_046260555.1 Desulfurivibrionaceae bacterium | reverse complement strand
CCTTTTTTCCTCACTCCTCACTCTTCACTCCTCACCCCTCACCCCTTACCCCTTTACCCAACGGGCAATCAGATCGTGGCGTAATAAGATTCATATCGACATTTCAAGCTAATATCACAACCCGTAAAGTTGTTTTACATTGATGAAAGTATAATGATAAAGTGCATTCATGCATTACTTCATCAGGGGTGTTTTCTGGATAGCAGTGTATATGGGCATGGCCTTGTTCCCATGCCTGGTCCTCCTCAGCGGCAGAATGCCGCCGGGCTATGGCTACCTCTGGGATTTTTCCCTGGCCCTGGGCTATGGGGCCGCGTCGATGATGGCCATAATGTTTTTCC
>JBHEOZ010000413.1:0-958 GCA_046260555.1 Desulfurivibrionaceae bacterium | reverse complement strand
TCATGTTCGGGCTGCTGGCGCTTCCCTTTACGCTCATCGCGGCCGGTACGGTCAAAGCCGCCGGCAATCTTGAAAAAGCGACCTTTGCCGGCGGCTGCTTCTGGTGCATGGAGGAACCCTTCGAAGTCCTGGAGGGGGTTAAGTCGGTCATTTCGGGTTATTCGGGGGGCGCCACCGAGAATCCGACCTATGAGAATTACGCGGCGGGCGGCCACCTTGAGGTCGTTAAGATCACCTACGATCCGGCCGTGGTCTCCTATGCCGGGCTTCTTGAGGTATTCTGGATGCAGATCGATCCCACCGACCCGGATGGCCAGTTCGTCGACCGGGGCAAGGAATATTCGACGGCGATTTTTTACACCACCCCGCGTCAGCAGCGCCTGGCCGAAGAGTCGAAGGCGGATCTTGCGGCCCGCGGGGTCTTTCCGAAACCCATCGGCACCCCGATTAAGCCCGCCGAACCGTTTTACCCGGCCGAGGATTATCACCAGGATTATTACAAAAACAATCCGCTGCGCTACAAATTCTACCGGAACGGCTCGGGCCGCGATGATTATCTGGACCGGATCTGGGGCGAGGAGCGCAAACCGTGGGGAGTGCGGGAACTGAAGCGCAAGCTCACCGATATCCAATTCGAAGTCACCCAGAAGGACGGTACTGAGCCTCCTTTCAGGAACGAATACAATGATGAGAAACGGCCGGGTCTCTATGTGGATGTCGTCTCCGGCGAACCGCTGTTCAGTTCCCTGGACAAGTATAAATCCGGCACCGGCTGGCCGAGTTTCAGCAAACCGCTGGTTCCGGAAAATATCGTTACCAGGGAGGACCGCCGTTTCTTCTTTTCGGTCCGGACCGAGGTGCGGAGCAAAAGAGGCGACAGCCATCTGGGCCATGTCTTTGACGACGGGCCGCCCCCCACCGACAAACGGTACTGCCTGAATTCCGCGGCCCTGCGCTT
>JBHEOZ010000412.1:446-960 GCA_046260555.1 Desulfurivibrionaceae bacterium | reverse complement strand
CAACGCAGGAGCTGGCGACTTTTGCTTAGCCATCAAGCCGCCAAAACGCCTGAAGGGGGGTGCGCCATGGCCAAAATATTCTTTTCCGCAATTCTGCTTTTACCTTGGTTGTTATCGGCCTCACCCTGTGGCGCCGAATGCCTCAAAGGGACCTGCATCGAAGGATTCGGCGTCTACCGTTTTGTCGAAGGCGGCATCTACAAAGGTCTTTTTGAAGAAGCCAGAATGAGCGGCCAGGGAATCATGACCTATCCGGACGGCACCGTCTACAACGGCTCCTTCCAGGGTGGCCAGCCGGACGGCACGGGAACCATAACCTACCAGGACAAAAGCTCTTACACCGGCAGCTTCATGGGCGGCGCCATATACGGCGAAGGCGCCTTCACCTATGCGGACGGTTCCAGATATTCCGGCCATTTCGTCAATAATCTTCCCGATGGCAAGGGGGTGATGACCTATCCCGACGGCTCCCGTTACGAAGGCAGATTGCGCAAAGGCAAATTTCACGGCGAGG
>JBHEOZ010000412.1:0-315 GCA_046260555.1 Desulfurivibrionaceae bacterium | reverse complement strand
TTCCCAACTGAAAGGCCGCTTTCCCGGAATTGTTATAGATATCCACATCTTCAAGGCCTTTCTCGGCCACCCGTTGAAATAGTTCAAAGGTTTCCCGATAGCGGTCTTCTCGATTGTATGCCCAGCCTAAATAGATGTAGGACCTGATCAGATTCGGTGATTTCTTCACGACATCCTCCCAGAGATCGACCTCGGTGGCCCATACCGTATTGCGCTGCCAGGTGAACAGGCATAAAGCTATAATCACCGCGGCCCACGAGACCCGCAACAGGTCTCGGCGCCATGTCCATAAGCGATAGGCACTCGCTGTAAAAG
>JBHEOZ010000411.1:0-970 GCA_046260555.1 Desulfurivibrionaceae bacterium | reverse complement strand
GGTATATCAACGAGTTGTCAACGCGGCAGATGCGCCGTTATCGAGCGCCCCGCAGGGCGGCGGGGGAATCGAGGCGACCCAGTGAAAAAACGATTATATTACGTAACAACAAACGAATAAATAAAATTCCCAACTAAGCCGTCACGGATTCAGGTACTAGGTTGAACAGACATCGTCATATGCTTCGATCCGGGGGATTACATCCATGAACAGCCTGATAACCCGGCTTGAATTGCGTTGCATGGTCGCGACAATCATTTCCCAGGTTACCGGTTCCTCGTCTTCATGCCAGCAATCGTAGTCGGTCGACATGGCGGTGGTCGCGTAATGGATTTTCTGTTCCCGGGCCAGGTTTACCTCCGGAACCGTACTCATGTTGATTACGTCGCAGTTCCAGCCCCTGAACATGTGGCTTTCCGCTTTGGTGGAAAAGCGCGGGCCTTCAATGGTTACTATGGTTTTGTCCCGGTGGTGTCTGATCTTAAGTCCGGCGGCCGATTCGGCCAGCAGCGCCCGCAGATTCGGGCAGAACGGTTCGGCCATCGGGGTGTGAACTACCGTGTTTTCATCGTAAAAGGTGGTTTCCCGCCTGCGGGTATGATCGATGAACTGGTCCGGAAATACCAGGTCGCCCGGTTCGATCTCCCGGCGCAGCGAACCGACCGCCGTCGCCGCCAGGATATGGGTACAGCCGTATTCCTTCAAGGCCCAGATGTTGGCCCTGAAATTGACGCCGCCGGGGTGGATCGAGTGATCCTTGCCATGGCGGGCGAGGATGGCGATATCCACGCCTTCGATCTTGCCGCAGGTCAGGGTCGAAGAGGGAGTTCCGTAGGGTGTGTCAACCGCCTTTTCGACGGGGTCTTTTAGGATGCCGGGATCGTCGAGGCCGGAGCCCCCGATTATGCCGATCTTTACCATATGCCAACCTCTGGAAGAATTATTGCGAAAATGATCGCTACAATAAACT
>JBHEOZ010000410.1:0-976 GCA_046260555.1 Desulfurivibrionaceae bacterium | reverse complement strand
AGCGGACCGGCGCCGCGTACCTCGTGTACGTAAGCCGGGCCGATCGTCCGAAGATGCGGTGCTGCTGAACGGTTACGTTGTCCGAGATAAATTATTCCGATGAGATATTAGCATGGATCCGACCCATAAAAAAGCCCCGAAGGTTGTGGCGATAATTCCGGCCCGCTATCATTCGAACCGTTTCGAGGGTAAGCCGCTGGCCGAAATCGCCGGTAAACCGATGATCCGGCACGTTTACGAGCGGGCCACCGCGGTTGACTTGATCTCCCGGGTGGCGGTGGCCACAGATGATGAACGGATCGCCGACTGTGTCCGCGGTTTCGGCGGCGAGGTGGTGATGACCAGCCCCGATCACGTCTCCGGGACCGACCGGCTGGCCGAGGCCGCCACCCTGCTCGAGATCAACGAGCAGGATGTGGTGGTCAATATCCAGGGCGACCAGCCCCTCTTCGACCAGGCCGTGGTCGAACAGGTGGCCCGGCCGCTGCTCGACGATCCGGCCCTGCCGATGTCCACCCTGATCTACAAGATAATCCGGCCCGAAGAGATCAACGATTCGAACCATGTCAAGACGGTTTTCGATATAAACGGCATGGCCCTTTACTTTTCCCGGGCCTCGATCCCTTTCCAGCGCAATCCGGATGAGCCCCATGTTCCCACCTATTACAAGCATCTCGGTTTCTATGCCTATCGCAAAGGGTTTCTGCTCACCTTTGTCGGCCTGCCGGAAGGGGAGTGGGAGCGCTTCGAAAAACTCGAACAGTTGCGCGCCCTGGAATACGGTTACCGGATCAAGGTGATTCTCACCGAACACGATTCGATCGAGGTCGATACGCTCCAGGATCTGGAAAGGGTTGAGGCGATGTTTCGATAGCAAAGGCAGGAGCCGGGAGCCGAGAGCCGAGAGCCGGGAGCCGGGAGCCGGGAGCCGGGAGCCGGGAGCCGGGAGCCGGGAGAAAAGCTTTTTCAGAGCAAG
>JBHEOZ010000041.1:6596-10778 GCA_046260555.1 Desulfurivibrionaceae bacterium | reverse complement strand
GCTTTGACAAGCTAAATAACTTTGCCAAAACCGGCGGTTGATTTATTTATTGATGCACTATATAAAAAGAAAGATATCAAAAAATCAAGTAATTAACAAAATACTTAAGTGCTTTACCGTTAATCCTGTTAATATTCGCCTCTTCTGTTGGTGTGAGGGCGGTAAAAGTACAGAATAAGGGGTGGTTAAGATTTCCGCTCTGTAGTAAGTTCTGCTGCTTTTTAGGAATAATTTCGGCACAGTCCCCGGCCGCTAAAGTGACGTGAATAATATGCGACGAAAAACAATGGGAAAAGTTAAGCCAGGAGCAGGATTTCGCGGTTGCTGCCTTTTCGGCGCCCCATTTCTGGCTTTTTGCCTGCTGTTGAACATCTACCCGGATAATTCCGCCGCCGCTGATCCCGCCTTGCGGCAAAATATCATGGCGCATGCGGGCTCCGTGAACGGGGTGGATATTTCCCCCGACGGCAGCCTGATCGTTTCAGGCGGTTCCGACGGCAGGGTCGGGATCTGGAAAGTCGCCGACGGCAGCAAGCTCCACACCCTGGGTGAATATCGGCAGGTTTCAGATGTCTCTTTTTCTCCGGACGGGCAAAGGGTCATCTGCGCGGCCACCGACAGCGGCAAAAATGAAGTTCTGCATATCTGGGATTATCAAGCCGAAAAAGTGCGGGTAGAACTCGAAGGGCACAGCCAAAAGATCAATACCGTGGCCTACTCGCCCAATGGCAAGATGATCGCTTCCGGCAGCGACGACAATACCCTCAGAACCTGGTATGCCGGCAACGGCCGGGACATCCATACATTCGAGGACAAAAAGAACGATGTTCTGGCGGTCAGCTGGTCGCCGGACAGCGGGCGTCTCGCCGGCGGCTTGAGCTGGAACGGCAACATCCAGATCTGGGATATCGGCTGGGATAAACTGGAAATAACCCTGAGCGGCCATCGCGATTGGGTCCAGGCGGTTCTTTTCTCCCCCGATGGTCGCAAGTTTATCTCCGGCAGCAGGGACGGCAGCATCCGGATCTGGGATACCGGCTCCGGTAAAGAAACCGGGATGACCCGGGAAAGCTGGTGGGGGGGGATCAATGATCTGGCGATCTCCGGGGACGGCTCCTATCTGGCCGGCGCCACCGAGGCAAACAGCGTCGTGGTCTGGTACGCCGATAGCGGCAGGACCCTGGCTGTGCTTCCCGGCCACTCCGGCCCGGTTAAAGGGGTGGCGTTTTCGGCCGACGGCGGGACCATTGTTTCCGGGGGCGCCGACGGCGCGATCAAGATCTGGACGGCGCCCGGTTTCGGCGCCCCCGAGGCGCTCTTCAACCTGGCGGCCCGGCATGACAAGGGTGCCGAGCGAATCAAGCAGGACAAGGCGGAGGCCTTCAAGTGGTATCTGAAGTCGGCCACCGCGGGATTTCCCCGGGCCATGACCCGGGTCGGCGAAATGCTCGACAGCGGGGAAGGGACCGCGGTCAACCGACAGGAGGCCGTTAAATGGCTGACCGCGGCGGCCGCCGGGGACGATATCGATGCCATGTACCTCTTGGGCGATATTTATGCGGGCGGCCGGGGGGTAACGACCGATCCGGACAAGGCGGCGGCGCTGTGGGCAAGGGCGGCTGAAAAGGGCCATTCGAAGGCGCGCTTGCGGCTCGGCAAGACGATCGAGGCCCTGGATATCAAAACCGTCGACAGTAATTCCCTGTCCTGGCTGGAAAAGGCTGCCGGGAACGGCGATATCAAAGCCATGTACGATCTTGCCCTGATCTACGGAAGAGGGACTGCCGATGTCAACCAGGATGTCGTTGCGGCGGGCCGGTGGTTTACCGAAGCCGCCAGGCTGGGGCACTCCGACGCCCAGTACAATCTGGGTAAAATCCATGCGACCGGGACCGGGGTCAAAAGGTCCGGGGAAGAAGCGGCCTTCTGGTGGAGTAAAGCCGCGGCCCAGGGTCAGGTAGACGCCCTCTATCAGCTGGGCATAAGTTACCTTGAGGGCAAAGGGGTGAAACAAGACGACCGGGAAGCGGCCCGGCTGCTCAAGCAGGCCGCCGCCAAGGGTAATTCCGCCGCCAAATACCGCCTGGCTCTGCTATATTACACCGGCAGGGGAGTTGGCCGGGATTACTCCAGGGCCGTAAAATTATGGCAGGAAGCCGCCGAGGCGGGTGACTCCATGGCGAAATTCTTCCTGGGCCATGTCTATGAAACGGGTTCCGGAGTGAAGCGCGATTCGGGCCTGGCCGGAGAATACTATAAAGATGCGGCCGGCCGGGGTAATCCTTACGCCGAACAGGCCCGAAAACCTTGAGATAAGCTTGCCCCTGCCGAATCGACCGACCTGCCAGGGATTCGCCGAGTTTTACCCCGCCTTATCCGCTCCAGGCGAATTACCGTGAAGATCCAAGATCCTGTCGATAATTTCGCCCCCGCATTCCCCTGCAGATATTCCCCGGTCGGTTAAGGATTTGCTAAATATTTTTGCCGAGCCTTTTTTTTCGGGTAGAGTGGGTTGAACGAAGGATCGGGAGATTTTATGGGCCTGAATGTTCCTGAAAGTAATTAAGAGCGAGAATCATGAAAATCGAGATCAGTCAAGCGCCGCCCTCCGATATCTTCAAGGACCGGGTCAAATATCTGTGGGTCGCCGCCTTGATCCTCTCCCTGGCCCTGATCGGGATCCTGTTGATTATCTACGGTATATTTTCCGACGCCCCGGCCAGCCCAATCCTGGAAAAAGTCGCCCTGGGCCTGCTGTTCGGACCGGCGGTGCTCTTCACCTATTTCGGCCCCAAGCTCCGGGCCTACAAAAGGCTCCTCCCCAGGGAGAAAGAGGAACTGCTCGTCTTGAGTCTTAAACACCCCGAAATCTCGACCTATTTAAAACAGGTATCCGGTCAGGACCGGCAACCGATCTTGGCCGAGTACGAGGCCTGCAAGGAGTGGGCGGAAAATGAGGAGCACAAGGGTCAAAGTGAGTGAAAGTAATCCGATCATGGCTGGCCGGATTAGGGTGATCCTCCGGGCCAGATGATTGGCGGAGCGACTGGAAATTATTCCACCCAGAAACACGGCGGCTCGCTTAATATGGCCGAAAGCGAAGCCAGTATAGTATGAGAAAAATCGACCGGCAATTCACCGCCACCGAGGGTCCGAATAAAACTTAAAACGGCTTTACCTGAAACCCTAAAGGTTACCTGGTATTAGTCATATGGAGTTATTATGAAGTTTCGTTTCCTATATCGGGGATTGAAGGCGAGGCTGCGTGACGAGCGAGCCGAAATAACATCGCTTGTCAAGGCGCTTGGTCCTGCCGAGATCGCGGTTGACGTCGGGGCAAATAAAGGTAGCTATCTGCCGTCGCTGTCCCGTGCCGTTCCCGAGGGGTTGGTTGTCGCCTTTGAACCTCAACCTCATCTGGCAGAGTATCTCAAACTTGCTTGCGCATCAGCAGGGATTACAAACGTTATTGTTGAGGCGGTTGGCGTTTCGGAGAAAAAGGGCATTCTCACCCTTGCGATTCCAGGCGGCGACGATTCCTCGCCGGGAGCATCCTTTGAACAAGCGGTCAAGGAAAGGGAATCTTGCCGAACCGTAGATGTGCCCGTCTATACCCTGGACGAATATTTTGGCAAGGAACAACGCCGGATAGGGGCGATCAAGATCGATGCGGAAGGGCATGAACTCTCTGTCCTTCGAGGGGCTGAAAACATTCTTGGGAAGCACCATCCTCTGGTTGTATGTGAGTGCGAATCGCGGCACATGACCCATGGCAGCGTGGAAACCGTCCTCGAATATTTTCGTTCGTTATCATACGGAGGCTTCTTCGTCCATCGCTCGCGCCTGGTTCCGATATCCGAATTCAAGGCCGATATTCATCAAAGTGAAGTCGGCGAGCGCTTCTGGGATCATAAGGATTATTGTAACAACTTCATTATGATGTGGCAGGGATAAGAAAGGCGACGGAGCAACTGGAACCAGTGACACTTTTCTTAATTGTTGACCCTTGAAAGGAGAATCAAATTATGTACGGGAACCTGATAATTCCAATGTTGTTCCTGATTCTGACCGCCGGGTCGGCCTCGGCGGAAACCCTGATCGCTCCGATCTATCCCGGGGCGGTTCCCTGCGGGCCGAGTGCTCCTCATCCGGGTTGTTATCTGAGTAAGGATTCTTTTGAAC
>JBHEOZ010000041.1:4525-6586 GCA_046260555.1 Desulfurivibrionaceae bacterium | reverse complement strand
GGAAGAGGTACGCCTTCTTTGAATATATGAACGCCGGGGAGGTCGATAAATACGATCCGCCCGGAGCAGCTATCGGAGTAAGCATTTACAGCAACACCCTGCAAGGCGATAAAACCACGCGAGTGGTGGACGAGATCTTCGACAAGTTCAAAATGCTGATGGCCCAAAATCAGATGACTCAGGATGAATACAGTGACATGGTCGGCAAATACGCCCATCTCGCCACCTGGTATTATCCCCCTTTCGAGGAAGTGAACCGCCAGGGGAAGCCTCTGCTCATGGACCAGGTGATCGGCAGCCGCTGTGAAAAGAACAGCGGGCAGGAAAAAGCGCGGCGGGACGCGGAAAAGATGGGCGCGAAAGTGCAGGAACTGATGATGCAGGGCCGGCAGCGCGAAGCCCTTGAGTTGCTGCAGGAGATGGGACAGGCAAGCCAGGATGTTATTACGCATTCACTGAGCCCTGAGGGGGTGAAAAGATGGGAGGAGTGTCTTAAGGAACTCTCCAGGAGCGCCTTTCCGACCAGATTCACCATCGCGGCTGACCCCTCGAAGTCTTGATAAACAATGACAGGCCGCGCCGGATCGAGCAGTTGTTGATATTTGTTGCCTGAAACCTTCCTTTTCCCTGCCCGGGAAGTCCGCCCCTCTTTTCATCATTAAAAACCCGAAGCCGGATTCTAGTTCGTAGTACAATTTCCTCTATTGACACGGGCAGGACCCCGCCTTTCCCGGAATATCTCGACAGGCTTTTTCAATCCCAGGATAAATTGCCAATGGCAAATACACCATGAACCGTCAGATTCTGATAATTCTGCTGCTTTCGGTCTTCATCGCCCTGCTCGGGATCGGGATCATTGTCCCGGTGATGCCCGACTTCGCTACGCGGCTCGGGGCCAGCGGCACCGCCCTGGGGATGATGGTCGCCGCCTTTTCCCTGACCCGCGGTTTTTTCCAGCCGGTGGTCGGCTCTCTTTCCGACCGCTGGGGCCGCAAGGGCTTCCTGGTCGTCGGACTTTTCATTTACGGTCTGGTGGGGCTGATCATGCCGGCGGCCGGTTCGGTGGGCAACCTGATCGTCATCCGTACCTTTCACGGTTTCGGCTCGGCGATGATCGTGCCGGTGGCCATGGCCTATGTCAGCGAAATGGCGCCGCCGGGCGAGGAAGGCCGCTACATGGGGCTGCTCAACATCGCCATCTTTACCGGTATCGGCGGCGGCCCGATGCTGGGCGGATTTTTTGCCGATCTCTGGGGGATGGCCTCCGCCTTTTACGCCATGGCCGGCTTGAGTTTTCTGGCCTTTGCCCTGGTTCTTCTGCGGATGCCGGTCATGGCCGAGACCGGCAAGAAGGTCGGGCCGCAACTCGGGATTTTCCGGGGAATGACCCAGGTCCTTGCCAGCCGCCGGGCCAGCGGCATCCTGCTGACCCGGATGGCGACGATGATCATTATGGTTCCGTCCATGGCCTTTCTGCCGCTTCTCATGCACCAGCGCTTTCCGACCACCGGCACCATGATCGGTCTGGTTATCGCCGGCCGAACCCTGACCAATGCCCTCTTGCAGACCCCCTTCGGGCGCCTGGCCGACCGGCGTGACAAGGTGGTCCTGCTGACTATCGGCTGCCTGATCGTCAGCCTGATCATCGTTCTGGTCCCCCTCGCCGTCGATTTTCGGCAGTATCTGGGGCTGTTCGTCGTGCTGGGGGCGGGCGAGGCCATGCTCTGGCCGGCGCTGGGGGCCCTGGCCACCGAGGAGGGCAGGATCTTCGGGCATGGGACCATGATGGGGGTGTTCAATCTTTCGATGAGCGGTGGCATCTTTCTCGGCTCGCTCGGAACCGGCTGGGTGATGGATTTGTTCGGTCTGGCCTGGGCCTTTTACAGCGCCGGAGTGGCGGTCCTGATCCTGAGCCTTACGGGAGTGGCAATGATTCGTGCCGCCCCGGCAAGGCCGGCTCCGCAGTTATCGTCACGGTAAGCTTAGGGCTTGTTTAATCGCGATATTCCGGGTTGCGTCTTTGCAGCTCGTTGAAAAATTTCATCGGCGGTTTATGGAAGC
>JBHEOZ010000041.1:0-4515 GCA_046260555.1 Desulfurivibrionaceae bacterium | reverse complement strand
CCGCGCCGGTTTGCCGCCCCTTTACCGGCACGGGACAAAACGAACCGCGTAGGGTTTGTCGGCAAAGAGCGTGGAGATTTCCCCGACCGTGTAGTCGATATCCTCTTTCGTGGTGGAACGGCCCAGGGAAAAACGTACCGAACAATGGGCCTCCGCTTCGCTGAGGCCCAGGGCCAGCAGGGCCGGGGAGGGGGCGGGGCTGCCCGATTTGCAGGCTGAACCGCTGGAGAAGGAAATCCCTTTCCGGTCCATAAACAGAACCAGGGATTCGCCGCGCCAGCCGGGCAGGATCATGTTCAGGGTATTGGGCAGGCTTGATTCGAGGGCACCGTTTCTTCGCGATTCGGGGATCTTGACAAGGAGCTGGTCGAACAGATAGTCACGCAACTTGGCCATTCCGGCGGAATCATCCCTTTGCAAGCCGCTGTCGGCCAGGACGCAGGCTCGGCCGAAGCCGACTATCGCCGGGACGTTTTCGGTGCCGGAGCGCAAACCGTGCTCCTGGCCGCCTCCCCTGATCAGCGGCTCCAGGGGTGTCTCCTTTTTAACATAGAGGCAGCCGATCCCTTTTGGGCCGTACATCTTATGGGCGGAAACAGTCAAAAGATCCACCCCCAGGTCAACAACGTCAACCCCGATCTTGCCGATGGCCTGGACGGCATCGGTATGGATCGTCACCCCCTGCCGGGCGGCGATCCGGGCTATTTCCCCGAGAGGCTGAATGGTGCCGAACTCATTGTTGGCCAGCATGATGGAGATCAGAACGGTGTCGGGCCGGATCGCCCGGGCTACCGCGGCGGGGTTAACCATGCCCTGCCGGTCAACCGGGAGTCTGGTCACCCGAAAGCCCTGGCGCTCAAGTTCGTTGATCGGTTCGAGTACGGCCGGGTGCTCGATGGTCGAGGTGATCAGATGGCCGGCCGTGCACCCTTTGGCTTTGAGCGCCCCGGTAATGGCCAGATTGTCGGCCTCTGATCCGCCGCTGGTGAAGATAATCCGCCGGGCGCTGCAATTGAGCAGGCCGGCCACCTGGCGGCGCGCCCTGGCCACCGCTTTTTTTGCCCCGACCCCGCCGAGATGGATGCTCGAAGGATTGCCGAAATCATCCCGGAAAAAAGGCAGCATCGCCTCCAGGACCTCGGGGGCCACCGGGGTCGTGGCATTATGGTCGAGATAGACTTTCCGGGTTGCCTTCCGAGGCGGCGGGGGGGATCTCTGC
Source organism: Desulfurivibrionaceae bacterium (assembly GCA_046260555.1). GTDB lineage: Bacteria > Desulfobacterota > Desulfobulbia > Desulfobulbales > JAGXFP01 > JAGXFP01. Next base: position 3,296 of record JBHEOZ010000041.1, on the reverse strand, counting down.
CCGCCGATCTCTTCGGGGTTGTCGACCACGGGCGGCACATAGGTTGGTGCTGAGCGCTCCCCGGGCGGCTCCGCTTTTTCCACCTCGCAGAGCAGTGACTTGTAGATCGGGAAACCGGAAATCGGGTCGTACTGGTCGAGGTCGGTCAGCTCATTGACATTGCACTGTTGCCATGATTCCGGGCCCAGGGGGCCGCCGCCGCCCATCACCGCATCGACCGCGCCCTCCACGATATTTTCGGTGACCCGGGCCCGAAAAGTTACCGCGCCGCGTTCGGTCCTGACCCGGACCCAATCCCCGTCTGCTATGCCGCGGTGGGCCGCGTCCGCGGAGTTGATGGTTACGGTCGGGTCCGGTTGATGGCGATTAAGGCTCTTCACCCCGTGGTGCTGGCTCCGGAAGTCGAATGTGCTTCTCGAACCGGAATTGAAAACGAGGGGGTAGCTTTCGGCAAGGTCGGCGCGGCTTTGCGGGCCTTCCCGGGGTTCGGTGTAGACCGGCAGAGGCTCGTAACCGTGTTCCGCTAAAATCGAGGAAGCGATCTCGAACTTGGTGCCGGGTGTTTCGAAACCGGGCTTGCGGTCCCGGCGCAGCAGCCCTTTCTCCCATTTTTTATATTGGAGCATGACCGGTTCCAGCTGGACGGTCCCGCCCTGCCGGCGGACTTCCTCAACAGTGAAGCCGCTGTTTTCCAGGGCGCGGGCCAGGATGGCTTCCTCGGACTGGGGATAGAGGTGGCCGTAGCCGAGGCGTCGGGCAAGTTCGGCCAAAATGAGGAAATCGCTGCGGGCCTCGCCCCGGGGTTCCAGAAGCTTTTCCCGGATGGTAAAAACCGGGCCGTAGCGCATGTATGAGGTGGTTTCGTATTGGGTGGCGGCGGGCAGCACGATATCGGCATAGGCCGAGTCGGCTGTATGGTAGCGGTCGATGGTGACCAGGAAGTCGAGGGCGCCGAGGGTCTTTTTCCAGAGCGCCGGGTTGGGCCAGGCCGTGATAATCGAGCCGCCCAGGATAATCAGCCCCCTTATTTTATAGGGGACAGAGTCGAGCACCGATTGGGGGAGGGCGATGGCATGGGATTCCCCCCGGTACTGGGAATAGATCGGAAATCGGTCCCGGCCCAGGGCCTTTCTGAGATCCGGATTGGCGACCAGATGTTCACGGTTCTGGGGGAAGACATTGTCCTTCATCCGGATCAACAGGCCGCCGGGCACGTCAAGCTGGCCGGCCAGGGCCCACAGAGTGAAGACCGCCCTGATCGCCTGGACGCCGCTGTCGGAATATTCCAGGCCGGTATACATTACCGGACAGGCGCCCCGCGCATCGGCCAGGCGGCGGGCCAGTTCCACCACGACAGACGCGGCGACCCCGGTTATCTCGGCCACCACCTCCGGCCGGTAATGCTGGACCAACTGACGCAGTTCGGCAAAGCCAACGGTCCAGTTCTCGGCAAAATCCTCGTCGAAGAGCTCTTCGTCAATCAAAACGTTGATCAGCCCGAGGGCGAGGGCGCCGTCGGTCCCCGGCCGGATCGCAATCCATTCAGCCCCGCTCCGCCGGGCGGTTTCGCTGCGGCGGGGATCGATGACAATTACCCGGGCGCCGCGCTGCCCGGCCCGGAGAATCCGCTCCATGGCAAGGGGTGGTGAGTCGGTGGCGGGGTTGGCGCCCCAGACCACGATCAGTTCAGCCTGGTCGAGGTCCGGCTCCATGGTGATATACATTTCCCCCATGGTGACGTGGGGGGCGATCATCGCGAAGGAGACGTAGCAGAGTGCGCCGACCCCCAGGGTATTCGGTGAGCCGAAGGGAAAGAGGACGCTGGAGGCCGAGGAGACCGCCGTTCCGGCCGGCTGAAACAGATCGCAGAGGGCCAGGTCGAAGCTGCCCCGGCCGGTATAGATGGCGGTCGATTCCGGGCCGTGCTTTTTTTTCATGTCGGTCAGCCTGCCGACCATGATCTCATAGGCGTTGTCCCAGCTGATCCGTTCGAAATCATGGGTACCTTTGGCGCCTTTCCGGCGCAGGGGGTGAGCAAGACGGTCCGGATCATGGACGATATCCGCGGAGTGGCGGCCGATGCGGCAGATCGAACCGAGGGGATGATCGGGCCGGGGTTCGACTTTTTTGATGATGCCGTTTTCCATATGGACCCGGACCCAGCAGCCGGCCGGGCAGATCCCGCAAAGAGCGTTTTGTACGGTAGGATTTTCCGGAGACTCCGCCATCACCGGTTCGCCCCCTCCCGTTTTTCAAGGAGGATAAGCCCGAACCATCCCCGGTCGTCGGTATAGGTCCGGACCGGATGCAGCCCGTATCCGCAAAGGGTGTCTTTAACCCCGGCGAGGCTGAATTTGCGGCTGATCTCCAGGAGGATCCGTTCCCCTCCGGCAATGGCATATGACTTCTGGAGGGGTTTAATCCGGATAGTCTGGGCTTCATCGAACCGGGTGAAAATCTCGACCCGTTCCTTTTCGGGATTAAAGAGCGCCTGGTGGCTCAAGCGGTCGAGGTCGAGTCCGGCGCCAAGCTCCCGGTTCATTCTGGCAAAATAGTTAAGGGTGAATTTGGCCGTGACCCCGGCGGCATCGTTATAAGCCGCTTCCAGCAAGTGGGGATCCTTCAGAAGGTCAACGCCGAGCAGAAAATAATCGCCGCTCCGCATGTGCGCCGAAAGATCGGTCCAGAAAAGCTCTTCCTCCGCCGGGGTGAAATTGCCGAGGGTGCTGCCGAGGAATATCACCAGGGCGGGGGAGGCACATTGAATCAACGGGAAAGAATCGCTGTAGGTGCCGTGGATTCCCACGATCTGGACCCCGGGGTGCTGCTCGGCGATGGCGCGGCCTGCATCTTTCAGGGCGCTGCTGCTGATGTCGATCGGGGTGTAACAGACATGGTTGTACTGAGTCTGATAGGCGGAGAGCAGGTGGCTGGTTTTCACCGAACTGCCCGAACCAAGTTCGATCAGGGTACAGGGGCCGGTCAGCCCGGAAATATTCGCGGCCCACTTTTTCAGAATGCTCTCCTCGGTGCGGGTAGGATAGTATTCCGGTTGGCTGCAGATCTTTTCATACAGCGCGCTGCCCCTGGCGTCATACAAAAAGCGGCACTCCAATTCCCGGGGGGATGAGGCGAGGCCCTTGGCGACCGACCGGGCAAATTCTTCTCCGGGGTCAGCGAGGGCGGCGGCCTGAAGCACCACGTTTTGGCGGTCGGCCAGGGCGGTATTAAAAAAGGCCTTCAGTACTTTCTTATCGAGACAGGCGGTGGTGGGCTGCAAGGCGGCTCCATTATTT
>JBHEOZ010000409.1:0-977 GCA_046260555.1 Desulfurivibrionaceae bacterium | reverse complement strand
CCAGGGCCATGGCCTTGGTCATGTTGTCGGCGTACATGAGCACCTGGCCGTCGACGTTGCGAGCCGCACGGCCGATGGTCTGGATCAATGCCGTACCCGAGCGCAGGAAGCCCTCCTTGTCGGCGTCGAGGATCGCCACCAGCGACACCTCGGGAATGTCCAGACCTTCCCGAAGCAGGTTGATGCCGACCAGGACGTTGTACTCCCGGCGGCGCAGATCCCTGATCAGATCCATCCGTTCCAGGGTCTTGATATCGGAATGCATGTAGCGGACCTTGATGCCGAGATCGTCATAGTAAGTGGTGAGATCCTCGGCCATCCTTTTAGTCAGGGTGGTAACCAGTACCGCCTCGTTCCGGGCCGTTCTCAGGCGGATCTCTTCGAGGAGATCGTCGACCTGGGAGGTGGCGGGCCGCACCTCCACCTCGGGATCGAGCAGGCCGGTGGGACGGATGATCTGCTCGACGATCCGGCCTTCGGAATGTTCGAATTCATGGTCGCCCGGGGTCGCCGAAACATAGACGACTTGCTTGACCCGTTGGTCGAATTCCTCGAAGCGCAGGGGGCGGTTGTCGAGGGCGGAGGGCAGCCGGAAGCCGAACTCGACCAGGGTCTGTTTGCGGGAGCGGTCGCCCCGATACATCCCCCTGACCTGGGGCACGGCAATGTGGCTTTCGTCGATAAACAGCAGATAATCGTCTGGAAAATAATCGAGCAGGGTCGGCGGCGGCTCGCCGGGCTTGCGGCCGGTCAGATGACGGCTGTAATTCTCGATGCCGTTACAGTAGCCGAGTTCGGCGATCATCTCCAGGTCGAACTCGGTGCGCTGGCTGAGGCGCTGGGCCTCGACCAGACGATTTTCCGATTCGAAAAAGGCGAGCCGCTCCCGAAGCTCTTCCTTGATCGTGGCCATGGCGATCTGCAGGCGTTCCTTCGAAGTAACGAAATGGCTGGAGGCGAAGACGGTGGTCTCGGCC
>JBHEOZ010000408.1:0-977 GCA_046260555.1 Desulfurivibrionaceae bacterium | reverse complement strand
GCCAGGCACAGCGCCAGCCAGCCGACTCCGTAGAGCAGGAGCTGGGCGGATTTGTAACCTTCATAATTCCGGCTCAGGTCGCCCACGGCGGAAAGATAAAGCAGATAGAGCAGAATTGCCGGGGTGGTGTATTTGATAAAAAATGTCCAGGTCAGGTGGATTCCGATGCCGACCCGGTTTATATGATTGCGCAGGACCGTGGCTTTCAGGAACCAGCCGATGATAAGGCATTCGAGGAGGCCGCCGAGGACCAGGGCGTAATTGGTAATGAAGTGGTCGGCAATGTCCAGGATGTAAAGGCCGCCCCGGGTGGTAAAGATAATACTGCCCAGGAAACCGGCAAGGCAGATGCCGGTTGCCGCCTTGCGTCGGGGCCAGTCGAATTTATCGGTGAGCGAACAGGTGAAGGCCTCGATCAGGGAAACACCGGAGGTAAGGCCCGCGATCACCAGCATCGCAAAGAAGATAACGCCGAAAAGCACATTGAAACCGGGCAGGAGCGAGATCGCTTTCGGATAGACGACAAAGGCGAGCTGGGGCCCGCCCTTGATGGCCTCCTCGAAGCCGACCCCCTGGCTCTGGGCCATGAAGCCGACGATGCCGAAAACGGCGAAACCGGCGATCAGGGAATAGAGGCAGTTTACCGAGCAGGTAATGAAGGCGTTTTTGGCTATATCGGTCTTTTCGGGCAGGTAGCTGGCATAGGTGATCATGATGCCGAAGCCGAGGGAGAGGGTGAAGAATATCTGGCCGAAGGCCGCGGCCCAGACGTTGCCGGCGGCGCCGCGCACCTCCGGGTCGGCGGCGAACAGATTGATCTTCTCCCAGTCGGCGTGGAGATACTGACTGAAGATTGCCTCGCCGGCGCCGTCCAGGGAGAGGGTCCAGCCCACCATAATAATGGTCAGCAGAAAAAGGACCGGCATGAAGATCAGACTGGCTTTTTCGATGCCGTGATGGATCTCGCGGAAGCAGAT
>JBHEOZ010000407.1:704-984 GCA_046260555.1 Desulfurivibrionaceae bacterium | reverse complement strand
GTACGAGATGGGTGCGGCCGAGGACATCGGCCTGCTCAAGATGGACTTCCTGGGCTTGCGCAACCTCACCGTGATCTCCGACGCCGAGCGCCACGTGGCCGCCAACCGGGGCCGCAGCATCGACATGGACGACCCCGAGCTGCTCGGGGACATGGACGATCCCGACACCTACGCGATGCTCGGCACCGGGTTCACGCTCGGGGTCTTCCAGCTCGACTCCACCGGCATGCAGGCGCTGGTGCGCAAGCTCAAGCCGACCCGCTTCGAGGACATCTCCGCC
>JBHEOZ010000407.1:0-694 GCA_046260555.1 Desulfurivibrionaceae bacterium | reverse complement strand
AGCTGGGGGTCATCGAGGAGATGGGTTTCCCGGCCTACTTCCTCATCGTCGCCGACCTGTGCGCCCACGCTCGATCCGAGGGCATCCGCGTCGGCCCCGGTCGCGGTTCAGCCGGCGGCTCGGTCGTCGCCTACTGCACCGACATCACCCGGGTCGACCCGATCCGCCACGGCTTGATCTTCGAGCGGTTCCTCAACCCCGCCCGGCTCCAGATGCCGGACATCGACATCGACTTCGACGACCGCCGTCGCGGCGAGATGATCCGCTACGCCGCCGAGAAGTACGGCTCGGACCACGTCGCCCAGATCATCACGTTTTCCACGATCAAAGGCCGCCAGGCGATCCGTGACACCGCCAGGGTGTTCGGGTACCCGTATTCGTTGGGTGATCGCGTCGCAAAACTCATGCCTCCGGCGATCCGACCGGGCCCGCTGGGCATGGACATGCACAACGCCTTCGCGGACCGCAAGAACGGCCTCGAGCAGGTCAGCTTCGACCACCCCGACCTGGAACCGATCCTGGGCGAGACCTACGGGGTCATCGTCTACCAGGAACAGGTCATGAAGATCGCCACCGACCTGTCGGGCTTCTCGATGTCGGAGGCCGATGCGCTGCGCAAGGCGGTGGGCAAGAAGAAGCGCGACCTCATGGAGGCGCAGAAGGACCAGCTCATCTTAGGCGGGGTGGCCAACGG
>JBHEOZ010000406.1:0-987 GCA_046260555.1 Desulfurivibrionaceae bacterium | reverse complement strand
GGTCAGTTCATGCAATTTCTGGACAACGAACTGCGGCTTGATGATATCAGCTTCCTCGACAAAGCCCAGAGGATGCTTGACCTTCCATTCCCGGATCTTGTTAAGCCATGGTTCATGTTTAACGGCGATCTCGTCACGATTAAACTCCTTGGTCCGGTCCAGCCAGCTGTTCATGGCCGCAACCGCATGTTTGCAATCGGCGACAATGGGAATGTCGACACCGATATTCTTGCTGATCGAAGTGGGATCGATATCGATATGGATAATTTTCGCGTGGGGCGCGAAGGCATCGAGTCTGCCGGTGACCCGGTCGTCGAAGCGCGCCCCGACGGCGATCAACATATCGCAGTCGCTGACCGCCATGTTGGCGAAATAGGTACCGTGCATCCCCAGCATGCCCATGGAGAGAGGATCGGTACCTGGAAATCCGCCGAGTCCCATCAGGGTCATGGTCACCGGCACCGACATCTTCCTGGCAAATTCCGTTACTTCCTCATGGGCGTTGGAAGCGATCACCCCGCCGCCGATGTAGAGCACCGGTTTCCTGGCTTTCAAAATCGACTTGCAGGCCTTCTCGATCTGGCCCGGATGCGGTTCATAGGTGGGACGATAAGTCCTCATCTTGACCGGTTTCGGTTCGGTGAAGTTGACCAGGGCGGCCATTACGTCCTTGGGCAGGTCGATCAGGACCGGGCCGGGGCGGCCGGTCCGGGCGATATGAAAAGCCTCTCTGATCGTCTCGATCAGCTCATTAGGATCGGTGACCAGATAATTATGCTTGGTGCAAGGTCTGGTTATTCCGACAATATCGACCTCCTGAAAGGCATCGTTGCCGATCAGGGCAGTCGGCACCTGGCCGGTAAAGACCACGATCGGAATTGAATCCATGTAGGCCGAGGCGATACCGGTAACCGTATTGGTTGCGCCCGGCCCGGAGGTGACCAGAGCCACCCCCACATCGCCCACCACCCTTGCATAGGCATCAGC
>JBHEOZ010000405.1:0-991 GCA_046260555.1 Desulfurivibrionaceae bacterium | reverse complement strand
ATTTAAATGTGATGGTTATTTATTTACAACGGCTAGCCCGGGCGTCGCCGGAAGCACCCTGAAGGGCGGGTGAACGGCGACTTCCCGGCTTCCGCCTCCGTGCGGCAATCTTCCGGCCAGGTCCGGAAGTTTGCCGTGGGGATTGCAAAGCTCCCCTAGCCGGCCGCCATTACCAGATGACGGCCGCTGCCCCGGCATCCGGCCGCCCGGACCTGGTCGACGATCTCCAGGGTCACATCCCACTTGTTCAAGGGACTGATCAGGTAGAGGCCGTCGACAAAGGACGAGATGTCCATGACCAGCTGCCGGCTGATTTCCAGGGCCGCCTTCTTTTGATCCTCCACTTTGTCGTAGCGGGCAAGGCGGGAGCGGATCTCGTCGGGAACGGTGATTCCCGGCACTTCATGGTGAATGAACTCGGCGTTTCTGGCCGAGATCAAGGGAAAGATGCCGGGAAAAATCAGCATGTCGATATGGCTGACCTTTTCCATCATCTGTTCCACCGAGTCCTTGCTGAACAGGGGCTGGGTCAAGGCATAGCGGGCTCCCAGGGCCGCTTTTTTCTCAAGGCGCGAGATCTGCAGGGTCGGATTTTTGGGTCGGAAACTGAAGGCGGCGCCGATTGAAAAATCCGTCTTCACCCTGATGCTCTGCCCGGCCAGGTTCCGGCCCTGATTAAGCAGGTTCAACATTCTGATCAGCCCGAAGGAGTCAAGATCGAAGATGCCGCTGACCCCGGGCTGGTCGGTGGCGCTGGCCGAATCGCCGGTCACGGCCAGAACCGCTTCAATCCCGAGAATATGGGCCTCCATCATCCGGGATTGCAGGCCCAGGGCGTTCAGGTCGCGGCCGGTTTGATGGATTATGGTCTGGATCCCGGTTTCCTCGCGGATGCGCCGGGCGATGCCGAGGTTGCCGGTCCGGAGTATGGCCAGCGGATTTTCGCCGAGGGTGATGGCGTCGACGCCATGTTCCGCGAGTTGCCTGGCCC
>JBHEOZ010000404.1:0-1007 GCA_046260555.1 Desulfurivibrionaceae bacterium | reverse complement strand
GGGTAGCGGTGATATTTAAAAACAAAGACCTTGCCGAGATTCTTTCGCGTTCTTGTGGTTTTGTAAAATTCAACCCTTTTACTCAAGCCAGCGGACGAATTTCTCCACCGCCATCCGATCGCTGCGGAGCTTGTTCAGCGAGGCCTCCGGGTCGGGATAGCCCAGGGAGAGGCCGAGGACCAGCCGCTTGGTCGCCGGGATACCGAGGAACTCCTTGATCTCTCCGGCATAGTCGGTGGCGAAGGCCTGGGGAACCGTACCGAGCCCCTTGGCATGGGCGGCCAGCATCAGGGTCTGGGCGAAGAGGCCGAGGTCGAACAGCGACCACTGGCTCAGGGAATTGTCCTGGAGCAGGTAGACCGCGTGGGGCGCGCCGTAGAAGGAGAAGTTGGCCTTCTTGGCCTTCCTGACCAGTTTCGGGTCCAGCAGATCGACCCCGGTCGCCTCCCGGCGGCTCTGGTAGAGCTGGTTGATATTGGCCTGCTCAGTCGGCGGCCAGCCCTGCGGGGCGACGAGATCGGGACTGTTAGGCGCCCCTTCCTCGAATAAGCGGATCATCTCCCGGCTCAGTCCCTTCTTCTTCTCGCCGGACAGGACCAGCACTTCCCAGGGCTGACTGTTCTTGTATGACGGGCTCCAGCGGGCCAGCTCGAAGACTTCCTTCAAAACGGCGCGGTCCACCGGCTCCGGCTTGAAACCGCGAATACTCATTCTATTTCTCAGACAGCTTTCCGCATCCATGCCATACCTCCGATCTGTTGTCATATAAAATATCTGGATTCCGGCTTGCCATCCGCCGGAATGACGGTGAAATCATTTCTTCATATGTTATCAGTAAGCCGGAAATATGACAATCCACCTCCAACTTCCTTATGACTATCAAACAAGGTATTCGGGACTGTTTATAACTGCCTTGCCGAAAGATGTTTTTAAGATTAGGGGCCGTTAAGAAATAACCTGAACTTTTTATCCATTTCTTTACGGCCCCTTATGCCGTTCATGAACAA
>JBHEOZ010000403.1:758-1009 GCA_046260555.1 Desulfurivibrionaceae bacterium | reverse complement strand
GGCGATGGCACTCTCGCTCATCCCCAGAAGCGAGACCGATTTCTCGCCCCAGATCACGCGACCCGCGTCGGGGCGCGTCTTGCCGGTGACGATATCCATGAAGGTGGTCTTGCCGGCGCCGTTGGGGCCGATCACCGCGCGCAGTTCCGGCTCGGCGATGGCGATCGAGAGATTGTTGATGGCGCGAAAGCCGTCGAAGCTGACGGAGACGCCGGAGACCTCGAGCAGCGTGGTCATGGCTTTTTCACCAG
>JBHEOZ010000403.1:293-599 GCA_046260555.1 Desulfurivibrionaceae bacterium | reverse complement strand
ATCATCGCCGTGAGGGTGAACACCGCCAGCTTGTAGCTCTCGACATGATACCCGAGGAAGCGCACCCGCGCCTCGTTGTCGCGAATGGCGCGGATGACCGAGCCGAACTTGTCCGACACGAGCCAGGCAAAGAACACGTAGCCCAGCCCGAGCCCCGCCGCGGAGGCCCAGAAGAACCAGAGCGCCACGGTGGATTGCGGCAGGTCCAGCAGGCCGGGGATGTTCTGCAGCCCCGACAGGCCATTGTTGCCGCGCAGACCGGTGTCGTTCTGGAAGAGGTAGAGCGACAGCGCCAGCGTCATCGCC
>JBHEOZ010000403.1:0-283 GCA_046260555.1 Desulfurivibrionaceae bacterium | reverse complement strand
GGGAAGAACAGCGTGACCGCGACGAACCCGAGGCCGAGCAGCACCAGCCACCAGTCGGTCCAGTTGATCCTGTAGAAACCGAGATCGATATCGGGCGCGCCGCCGCCGGTGAACCAGCTCGACAACAGGCTGACCGCCGCGGCGCCGATGATCGCGCCGTAGAGCCGCCCGCGGCCGCCGATGGCCACCCAGACGGCGAGGTAGATGGACGCGATCGGCGCGACCTCGGCGGGGTTGATTATGCCCGCCTGCGGGTAATAGAGCGCCCCCGCGATGCCCGAGA
>JBHEOZ010000402.1:427-1030 GCA_046260555.1 Desulfurivibrionaceae bacterium | reverse complement strand
CCCTTTCGTGGGCACGCTCACCTTCACGCGCATCTATTCGGGCAAGATGAAAAAAGGCGACCAGATGCTCAACGCCACCAAGGGCAAGAAAGAGCGTGTGGGTCGCATGATGATGATGCATTCCAACGACCGCACCGAGATCGACGAGGCGTTTTCGGGCGACATCATCGCGCTTGCCGGGCTCAAGGAGACGACCACCGGCGACACGCTGAGCGATCCCGCCAAGCCCGTGGTGCTGGAGACGATGACCTTCCCCGCACCGGTGATCGAGATCGCGGTGGAGCCGAAGACCAAGGGCGATCAGGAAAAGATGTCCTCGGGTCTCGCGCGGCTCGCCGCCGAAGATCCGTCCTTCCGCGTCGAGACCGGCTCAAGCGCGAATTCAAGGTGGACGCCAATATCGGCGCGCCGCAGGTGGCCTATCGCGAGACCATCAGCCACAAGATCGAGCATACCTACACCCACAAGAAACAGTCCGGCGGCTCCGGCCAGTTTGCCGAGGTCAAGCTCGAGATCGCGCCGACCGAACCTGGCGAGGGGTATTCCTTCGAGAGCCGCATCGTCGGCGGCGCCGTGCCGAAGGAATACGTCCCCGGCGTCCAG
>JBHEOZ010000402.1:0-232 GCA_046260555.1 Desulfurivibrionaceae bacterium | reverse complement strand
TGCTCGAGCCGATCATGAGTGTCGAGGTGGTCACGCCCGAGGAATATACCGGCAACGTGATCGGCGATCTGACGTCGCGGCGCGGGCAGGTGTCGGGTCAGGAGCCGCGCGGCAACGCGATCTCGATCCTCGCAAACGTGCCTCTGGCCAACATGTTCGGCTATATCAACACGCTTCGATCGATGACCTCGGGCCGCGCGCAGTTCACGTTGCAGTTCTCGCATTACGACCC
>JBHEOZ010000401.1:0-1046 GCA_046260555.1 Desulfurivibrionaceae bacterium | reverse complement strand
CGCCATGGGCTTCCGCCAATTCTACCCGGGAGTTGATGCCCATCACCTCAAGCGATTTTTCGCAGAAATGCCGGTTCACCGCCAATCCTTCCGAACGGGCGATTTCGATAAGATCGGTAAGATAGAACTCACCCTGGCGGTTATCCGAGCCGATGTTCCGCAGGCCCTTGAATAAGAAAGCGCTGTCGACGCAGTAGATACCGGCATTGATCTCGTTGATGGACTTTTCGGTAACCGAGGCATCCTTTTCCTCAACAATCCTTAAAAGATCCCCCTGTTCATCGGTAACGATCCGGCCATAATTGGCGGGATCCGTCATTTTGGTGGTCATCACGGACAATACGGCCCGGGCCGCGTGATGCGCATCCAGCATGCTTCGCAGAGTTTTGGTCCTGACCAGGGGGGTGTCACCGCAGAGAATGAGAACCGTCCCCTTGAAATCCGCCAGGCCGGCTTTGGCAGCCGCCACCGCGTCGGCGGTACCGAGTTGTTGTTCCTGTCTCGCGAAGGTTACGGCGAAACCCGCCATGGATTTCTCGACAATCTCGGCCTGATGACCTGTCACCACGACGATTTCAAGAAGGTCAAGGGGAACAATGGCATTGACGACATGGTGCAGCATCGGCGCAAAAAAGACCTCGTGGAGGACCTTGGCCCTGTCGGACTTCATCCGGGTCCCCTTGCCGGCGGCCAGCACGATCACCTTTATTGGTTCATTTTTCATATACTTTTCGCAGTCAAGGGTAAAAAGTTAAACTGAAGTTTATGTTTCTGATATAAAAGCAGTAACCGCCGACAAATTCAACACTTCAGTTACTAAATTTTTTTTCCACAACAAGAAAAATCGCGCGGGAAGCGATAAGGAGGGGAAACGAATCAAACATTATTGGCCTCTGGCGGAGCGACTGTCCAAGCCCAAACAACTTTTCGTAAGCGATTGACCAATCTCCCATCCGGTAAGCGATTACGGGGTGCCGGAGATGCAAGGCATCGGCCTGCGAAGTGTACTGATTGTACATGAGCAGGCCGATAACACAGCAGATTCG
>JBHEOZ010000400.1:0-1064 GCA_046260555.1 Desulfurivibrionaceae bacterium | reverse complement strand
CCCGATGACCCCCCATCTCTGTGAAGAACTCCGGCTGGTGATCGGTCATGATCCCGGCCTGAATGAAGTTGCCTGGCCCCACTACGACGAACAAGCGGCCCGGGAGGATGAAATCACCGTGGTCCTCCAGGTCAACGGCAAGGTCAGAAGCCGTCTGCAGGTGGCGGCGGATATCGGCGAGGAAGAGTTGAAGGAAAAGGCGATAACCGATTCGAATGTCCTGAAATTCAGCGAAGGCAAAACGGTCAGAAAAGTCATCGTCGTTCCCGGAAAGCTGGTAAATATAGTGGCCACATGAAAAAAACCGCCGCCTCATTAATTTTAACTTTTATCATTCTCCTGCCCTTGCAGGGGTGCGGATATCACAATCCCTACCGGCAAAAGATCGAAGGGGGTGAACCGGCCGCTGTTGTCTATATGAAGGTCTGGGACAACCGTACCAACGAACTGGGCCTAGATATTCTGATCTACCGGAAGACAGCCGACTGGCTTCAACAATCCCGTCACTTACGGATCACCCGGGACAGCGGAGAGGCCGACTATATCCTGTCCGGTACGATTCTGTCGGTTAATTATCCGGCCACGGCTTACTCGGCAACCGATGTCGCCTTCACCCTGAAGGCCGAAGTCAGGGCTTCGTACCAACTTACCGAGCGGGCCGGCAAAACGGTCTGGCGGGTCGAAGAGACCCTCCGGCAGGCCGACTATCCTGCCGGCCACGACGCGGTCCGCGGCCAGAGCAATAAAAAAGAGGCCCTGGAGACGATTGCCGATGAACTGGGCGAGCAGATCTATCTGAGGATCACGGCGACGCTTACCGGCAACCGGGGCAAATGATGCACTTCCGATCTCATCAACCTGAACCCGTGACGGCTTCGTGGTGGATTTTACTTATCAGTCTGTAATTACATTAGATAATCGTTTTTCCCCGAATTGCCAGGGTTCACCCCGCCGCCCTGCGGGGCGCCCGATAACGGCGCATCTGCGGCGTTGGCAACTCGTTGATATAAAGCTGAGTTGAGTCCCGCAAGGCGGGACTCGTACGAAACTTATGCCCTCTTTTT
>JBHEOZ010000040.1:0-10883 GCA_046260555.1 Desulfurivibrionaceae bacterium | reverse complement strand
GCTCGAAGTACCCCGTACATAAAATGATCGGGATGTCGGGGCGGATGGCCAGCATCGATTCGGCAAGTTTGATGCCGGTCATATTGGGCATACTGTGGTCGGTTACGACCAGGTCGAACTTCTCCGGTTTGTTGCGGAACAGTTCCAGGGCTTCAACGCTGCTGGTGCGGCAGGTTATTTGATAACCCAATCCATCAAGCATCCGTTCTTCAAGTTGCAGAATGGGCTGCTCGTCGTCTACCAGCAGGATGGATTCAGTGCCCGCCAGGGTCGCGGTTTCGGGCAGAGGAATGGCCTGCTCCAATAAGCCTTCGAATACCGGCATGAAGACCTCGAAGGTGGTCCCGGCGTCTGGCCGGCTGCTTACCTCGATCGCCCCGCCCATTTTTTTGACGATGCCGTGGACCACGGACAGTCCCAGTCCGGTGCCGTCTTCCTTTTTGTTGGTGGAAAAATAGGGGTCGAAGATTCGGGGGAGAATGGCGGGGGCAATGCCGTGTCCCGAATCGCTGACCATCAGACGGAGATAGCGGTCGGCCTGCAGATCCGGGTGTTTTTTCATGAAATCCATGTCCGGCGCATAAGCTTCAAGCCGCACCATGAGCACGCCGCCCTGGGCGCGCATGGCTTGATAGGAGTTGGTGCATAAATTCATGATTATCTGATGGATCTGGGTCGGATCGCTCAGGACCGTGGCGCTGCCGGCGCTGATCATCTTCTGGATCTCGATATTGCTGGGGAAGGAGGCGCGCAGGAGTTTGAGCGCCTCGTTGACGATCAAACCGACCTGGATGGGATGGATTTCCTCGTCGCTCTGACGGCTGAAGGTGAGGATCTGTTTGACCAGTTCCCTGGCCCGGTTGCCGGCCTGGATAATCAGATCGAGATCAGCGAGGTTGTCGCGGCAGCTTGGCGGCAGCTCTTCCTTGAGCAGGTCGGCATAGCCCAGGATCGAGCTCAGGATATTATTGAAGTCGTGGGCGATACCGCTGGCCAGGGTGCCGATGGCCTCCATTTTCTGGGCCTGGCGCAGTTGCTGCTCCATTTTGCGCTTTTCCGTTTCGGCGCTTTTCCTTTCGGTTATATCGCGCAGAATGCCGATCGCGGCCCACTGTCTGCCTTGCCGCAGGGCGGAAATCGAAAGCTCGACGGGGAATTCCTTCCCGTCCTTTTTCAGGCCGGTCATTTCGACGGTTTTACCGATAATGGGGCCCAGGCCGGTTTTGACGAAGTTGTTGAAACCGGCCTGGGCTTTTTGCCGATATCTTTCCGGGACGATCAGATCGTGCAGCTTCCGGCCCGGGAACTCTTCGGATTTGTAGTGGAAAAGCCTTTCGGCGGCAGGGTTCCAGAAGATGATTTGCTCGTGGTGATCGATCATGATTATGGCCTCGTGGGCGGTGTCGGTTATGGCCCGGTGCCTTTCATGGCTCTCCCTGAACTTGTGTTCGTATCTTTTGTATTCGATAATGGAGGCGAGCACCGATGCAACCGAGACCAGCAGCTTCTCGACCCGCTTGTCGCGGATGGCGTTGGGTATGGTATAGACGTTGTAGACCCCCAGCAGTTTTTTGCTTCTGGAGAGGATTGGAATGCAGTAGTGGCCGTGGGGCTGAATGCCTTCGTAAATGGTGTCGTGCCGGATATCGATCGAGCTTGCGAAGACCGGTTGCCGGGTCTCGGCGGCCCTGCCGCATAGACAGTGGCCGAACTCCACCTGATTGCACTTGTCAAGGATGGCTTCGTCAAGATTGTAATGGGCCTTCAGTTGGAGAAGGTCCGGGCGGTCATCCTCCGCCAGCAGCAAGGCTCCCTTCGGCAGCAGGCTAAATTGACCGAAAGAACTGGTGAGCTGAATGAATTCGTTCAAAAACTCCTGGAGGGTAATGGTTTCCTGGGAGATTCGCAGGACCTGGTTGAGGATTTCCAGGGACTTGTTGCTGTATTCGAGTTTGCTGGACTCTCTTTGGTGTGTTTTCACTTCCTGTTGGAGCTCTTCGTTTGTCCTGTGCAGCTCGGCCGTGCGTTCCGTAACCTGCCTTTCGAGATTCTGCTGATTTTTCAGGAGGTCCTCCTCGGCCTCCCTTCGCCGTCTGATCTCCCGGCTCGCCAGCCAGTAAAGCACCACTACCAGAATGGTTATGAACGCGAGGGCGGTGAGGATCATCCCGCTGATCTTTCTGGTCAAGGCCCCGGACAGCTCGCTAATGAAAAGGGTATCGTCCTGGAGATAGGTCAGGTGCCAGCCGGGCAGCGCTTCGAGGTTGTGCCGGTGAATGGTGTATTGATGACCTTGCCGGTCCATGGTGTGTCCGGCGTCGATTTTAGAGAATCCTGAAGATGGAAACGGCCCTGGGCCGAATTGCCGGCTGGCCGCGATTTTTTCATGGTTGATTTCGGAGGTTTCCCAGAGAAATTTGGAGCTGAGTTCAGGGCGATTGCTGAGAAAGATGATGCTGTGAGGGCCGGTAAGAATTGATATACCCTGATATTGCGGTTTATTGATCTTGTCCTGGATTACGTCGAGGGGCAGCTTCAGGGCCGCTACTCCGAGAATTCGGCCGGAGCCGGAATCGGAGACCGGGCTGCTCAGATACAGCCCCGGTTGTTTCGAGGCCACCCCGATCCCCATAAACAGGGCGGGCCGGCCCTGGATCGCTTCCTTGAAATAAGAGCGGATACCGGCATGGTCCTTGGCGACGAAACTTTCGGAGCGATGACGATTCGAGGAGGCCAGGGTTGTCCCTTCTTCGTCGACCAGATAGGCGACGGATCCACCCAGGGCGCTGCTGAAATTATCCAGAACCCGGTTGGCCGCCTCCATGGTGTCCTGGGCAGGTTTTTTAAGGGCTTCGGCAAGGGGTACGGCGGCGGAGAGCTTGGCGGCCGTCTCTCTTGTCTCAAGCAGATATGAGTCGATCTCGTCCGCCGCCTCGTTAACGAGATCGGCCGCCATGATGTAATTATGTCGAATGGCGGCGGTTTTGGCGGTGTGGTAGAAGAAGATTCCGCCGGCCAGAGTGAGGGTGAAGATCAGAACGGACAGGATCAGCAGGATTATTTTAAGCTTCATTGATTCCCATATCTATTTCGGAGCTCCGTCCAGAGATGACCGAGCCGTTGGCAGAAAAATAATTTTTTATGTTATCACAGATAGTTACGCCGAGTCTAGCTAATTGTGAAGTATCCCCCTGCGCAACGACTTGATTTTTGACTTTTCGCGACGCTATCGGGATTAAGCAATTCTTAGCGGTGAAATGGTTATTTCCGGTTTTCGCGCTCCTTTTCTTGACGTTTGAAAGCATAAAATAAAATTGACAAAATAGTTGCCGGATATATAGTTGCCCAGTCAAGTATAATGAAATGGAGCTTATGGATCATGACTGCCTGTAATGAGGAGTCCCTGGCCCGGCAGATTTATTTAACCGCCCGGGATATGCGTAATTTTGCCGAAAAGCTTCTTCGGCCATTCGGCTTGACCATGGAACAGTTCCATCTTCTCAAGAAACTGGCCGAGAACTCCGGAATCAGCCAGAGGCAACTTGGCGAGGTTGCCGACAAGACCCCGACCAATATGACCAGGATTCTCGACCGGATGGAGGCCAAGGGAGTGGCGGCCCGCAGGGAGGATCCCGGTGACCGGCGCTCGTCGCTGGTTTTGCTGACCGACAAGGGCGCGGCCCTGGTGGAAGAGGTCTTCGGCGAATTCAATGCCTATTCGGCCCGGGTAATCTCGGGGGTTGACGAGGCCGATCAACGGCTTGCCCGGGAGGTTCTCTTGAAAATAGCCGGTAATATCAATAAGATGGCCGGAGAATCGGCAAAAAATATCAAGCGATGAGGTGTAATGTGCGGGGTCTTGGTTTTCAATTGATGATCGTTATAATCGGCTGCTCCATGGGATTTGCTCAAGAGGCGCCGCCGGCCAGGGTTGTGGCGGCTTCCATCGTTCAGGAGGAAGTCTCCGAAAATCGTCCGTTTATCGGCAGGCTTTATTACGATACCGCCAGTGAGATTTCGGCGGAAGTTTCCGGTCTGGTCGAGATCGTCGCGGTCGATGAGGGAGACCTGGTCGAAAAGGATGCCTCGCTGCTGCGGCTTAACACCGAACTGCTGGACCGGGAGATCGATATCAAGCTGGCCGAGATCGAGCAGATCGATCTGCGGATCAGCCATACCGAGAAGCAGTACCGCCGCCTGGAGAGCCTTTACGAAAAAGAGGGGATCAGCGAAAAGCTATACGAGGATGCCCTCTACGCCTATGAAGACGGACTTAAGGATAAGCAGGTGGCCGAACTGGAGTTGAAGAAACTTCTTCTCGATCTTGAAAAAAGCGTGGTCAAGGCGCCTTACGACGGGATAGTCATGGCGAAAAATGTCGACTCCGGCGACTGGGTCCAGCCCGGTAAGGCTTTGATCCGGCTCGGTTCCGTAAACGACCTCTTCGTCAAGGTGCCGATCGGCGAGAACCTTCTGAAATTTGTCGAAACCGGCAGCAGGGTGGTGGTCGAGATCGAGGCATACGGCAAGAAACTGCAAGGGACGGTGGAGGGGATTGTTCCGGTCGCCGATCCCAAGACCAAGAATGTCTTCGTCAAGGTGCGGATTCCCGCCCAGAAGAATATCGTTGAGAATATGTCGGCCAGGGTTTTCGTGCCGGTCGGGGCCCGAAAGCGCTTGAGCATCATCCCCCGCGACGCCTTGGTCAGCATGGGCGGCAATGATTTTGTCTACACGGTCAAGGAGGGCAAGGCGGCCATTCTGCCGGTTAATATCGTCTCTTTCCTGGGTGATACGGTCGGCGCCGACAATTCCCATTTCCGCGAGGGCATGGAGGTGATTGTCGAGGGCAATGAACGGCTGCGTCCCGAGCAGCCCGTGGTTGTCATCGGTGGCCGCTAATGGATATAGTCAAAACCGCGATTAATAAACCGGTAGGGGTTTCGGTCGCCGTCATTCTGGTGGTGATGTTCGGCCTGATCGGCCTTAACCAGCTGCCGGTCCAGCTGACTCCCGACGTCGAGACTCCCCAGATCACGGTCAGCACGGTCTGGGGCGGCGCCACCCCCTACGAGATCGAAAAGGAGGTCATCGAGAAGCAGGAAGAGGTCCTGAAGGGCTTGCAGGGGCTGACCAAGATGGAGAGCTCCAGTTTCAACAGCTACGGGGAGATTACCCTCTCCTTTGAGTTGGAAACCGATCTCGACGACGCCCTGCTCCGGGTTTCCAACAAGTTGAACGAGGTGGCGGATTACCCCGATAATGTCACCCGGCCCAGGATCGAGGCGGCCGGGGCCCAGAGTTCTCCGGTAATCTGGATGATGCTGAAGACCGAAGCGGACAACGATGCCTCGATCAATCATTTCAAGACCTTTTTCGAGGATAATATCCGCCAGCATCTGGAACGGGTCAACGGGGTGGGGTCCCTGATGGTCTTCGGCGGCACCGAAGACGAACTGCATGTCATTGTCGACGGCGAAAAAATGGCGCGCCACCGGGTCACGATCAATCAGGTCGTCGGGGCGCTGCGTCAGGCCAACCGCAATATCTCGGCCGGGGTTCTGGCGATCGGCAAAAAGAACTACCGGATCAGGACGGTCAGCCAGTTCCAGAATCCGGCCGACGCCCTTGAGGTGGTGATCTACGACGACGGGATCAACCGGGTCTATCTGCGGGACGTGGCCGCGGTTGAACGGGGCTACGCCAAGGAACAAGGCGCGGTGATCAGTAACGGGGTGCAGGGCATTGTGGTCGGGGTCCGCAAGGAGCAGGGCGCCAATGTCCTGGAGCTGAGCGACCGGCTCGAACAGGAGGTCAACCGCCTTAACGAAGGGCTCCTGGCCCGAAACGATCTTTATATCGACTGGGCCTACGACCAACGGCCCTATATCAATGACGCCATCGGCCTGGTCAAAATGAATGTCCTGATCGGCGGCATTCTGGCCATTGTCGTACTGCTCTCCTTTTTAAGGAGTGTCACCTCGACGGTCACCACGGCGGTGGCGATCCCGATCTCGGCGATCGGCACCTTTATCTTCCTCTGGCTGCTGGGCCGCAATCTCAATGTGGTGAGCCTGGCCGGGATCTCCTTTGCGGTCGGCATGCTGGTCGACAACTCCATCGTGGTCCTGGAGAATATCGACCGGCACCGCAAGATGGGCAAGAAGGCCTTTGAGGCCGCCTCCGAGGGAACCAGGGAGGTCTGGGGGGCGGTGGTCGCCTCCACCGCCACCACGGTGGCCGTCTTCCTGCCGGTGATCTTTATCCAGGAAGAGGCCGGGCAGCTCTTCCGGGATATCGCCATCGCCATTACCTTCGCGATCATCCTCAGCCTGTTCGTCTCGATTACGGTTATTCCGGCCTTGAGTTACCAGTTTTACAAGAGGAAAAAACGGTGGAAGCAGCCCGGCCGCTTTCAGCACAGCGTGGTGGGTGAGTGGGCGGCGGCGGCCATTATGAAATTTTCCAATCTCTGCCTGAAAAACGCGGCCAGCCGGCTGGCCACGGTGATTCTCTTCACGGCTGTTTCCCTGGCGACCATCGTCGTTCTGGTCCCGAGCACCGAATATCTGCCCCAGGGTAATCGCAACCTGATCCTGAACATCCTGCTTCCGCCGCCCGGCTATTCGGTCGACAAGCTCAAGGAGCTGGGCCACTATGTCTATAACGAGGCGGAACCCTATTTCAAGGAGGACGGCAAGGACGGGATTCCCCGGATCAAGCAGATGTTCTATGTCGGCGCCGAACGGATTTGCCTTTTCGGCGGGATCAGCGTCCACGAGACCCGCGCCGCCGAGCTGATTCCCCTTTTTACCCGGATCATCCAATCGATTCCCGGCGTCTTCGGGGTCAGCATCCAGGCCGGGATTTTCGAGTCCGGTCTGGGCGAGGGCCGCAATGTCGATATCAATATTTCGGGGCAGGAGGTCGAACGGATCGTCGGGGTCGCCCAGGCCATGATGTTCGGCCTGATTCCGGCCAAGATCCCGGCCGCCCAGATCCGGCCCGTCCCCTCGCTGGAGACCAGTTATCCGGAGGCGACGATCATACCCGACAAGGAAAAACTCGCCGCCAACGGCTTGACTGAAAGCGATCTCGGCATCTACGTCGATGTCCTGATGGACGGGCGCAAGGTCGAGGAGTTTCGCCCGGAGGGAATCAAGCAGATCGATCTGGTCGTCAAGGGCGCTGATTTGCTTTACGAAACGCCGGAGGATATCCTTAACAGCACCATCGTCAACAGCTTCGGCGATCTGATCCGGGTCGGCGATGTCGCCTCCCTGGTCTACGGCCAGGGGCTGCCCCAGATCAACCACCTCGAACGGGACCGGAACATAACCCTGCAGGTGACCCCGCCGAAAGATCTGCCCCTCCAGGAGGCCATGGATATCATCGAGAACGAGGTCATCGGGGCGTTGGCGGCCCAGGGCAAACTGGCAGGGCTCAAGGTCGAGGTCGGCGGCAATGCCGATAAACTGGTCGAGACCCGCCGGGCCCTGCAATGGAATTTCCTCCTGGCCCTGGCGATTACCTATCTCCTGATGGCGGCCCTGTTCGAAAATTTCCTCTATCCCCTGATTATCCTGTTCAGCGTACCGCTGGCGGCGGCCGGCGGTTTTCTGGGCTTGCGGGCGGTCAATGCCTTTATCGCGCCCCAGGGTTTCGATGTCCTGGCCATGCTCGGTTTCATTATCCTGATCGGCACCGTGGTCAATAACGCGATCCTGATCGTCCACCAGTCCCTGAACAACGTCAGGTACAACGGGATGATCGGCGTCCCGGCCATTTCCGACGCGGTTCGGACCAGGATCCGGCCGATCTTCATGAGCGCCACCACCAGCGTCCTCGCCTTGAGCCCTCTGGTTTTATCGACCGGGCCCGGCAGCGAACTGTATCGGGGCCTCGGCGGCATTATCCTGGGGGGGCTCGCCGTTTCGACGCTCTTCACCCTGTTTGTGATTCCGTCGCTGCTGGCCTTTTTCATTGGTTTTGAAAGGAGTAGGGTTGATGAAAACAGTTAAAGCTGAGTTGAGCAGCTCGCCTGCTCAAACGAAACTTATGCCCTTGCGGTATTATCTGATTTTGACGTTTCTGCTGATCGCCGCCACGGCCGCCACCGCCGGGGCGGCCGATCTGGCCGAACTCCAGGAGAAGGCTTTGTCGAACCGGGAGGTGGTCCGGGCTTACATTGCCGATCTGGAACAGAGCCGCCGGGATGTGACCCTGGCCAGAAGCGGTCTTTATCCTTCCGTGGATCTGAGCTATACGGCAAACTGGCTCGATGAGGCGACCGCCATTGAGGATCGGGAGAACCAGGTGGCCTCGGGACGGATCAGCTGGAATATCTTCGCCGGCTTCCGCGACAAGTACCGGATCAAATCGGCCAAGCTGTTACGGCAGGCGGAATATCATCAGTTGCAGGGGCTTAAACAGGATATCAAACTGGCGGTCGCCCTTCGTTATCTGGCGATCTTCGAGGGGCGGGCCAACCTGAGGGTGGCCGAGGATTCGCTCTCCACCCTGAGAAGATTGTCCGAAGATGCGGTTAACCGCTACGGGGTCGGGTTGATCCGGAAAAGCGAAATGCTCAAGTTCCAGGTCGATCTCGATAACGCGGTGATTGCCGAAAAGAAGGCCCGGGCCGAACTGGCCAAAAGCATTGCCCTTCTGGGGCGAGCGGTAGGGGGCGCGGTCGAGGCCGAGGGGTTGGCCTTCGAGGAATTCGCTGAGTTGCCGGCGGCGCCGGACCGGGAGGCCTATGAAGAGGAGATGCTGGCAAGCCGCAGCGAGATCAGGTTCCTGGAAGAGCTTGTCGGGGCGGCGGCCATGCAGGTCAAGGTCGAGCGGGCCCGCTACTACCCCAGTGTCGATCTGGCCGGGGTATACAATAAATACGACGATCCCCCCAACCGCTTTACGACCGACGACGATGAGCTCCGCACCCAGCTGACCCTGTCGATGAACCTCTTCGACGGCTTCGCCAAAAAATCGCGGGTCGGCGCGGCCCGGCTGGAGAAAGAGAGTCTCCATTATGATCTCGCCGAAACCAGGCGTGATCTTCAGGTCGAGCTCGGCAATCTTTTTCTTGATTACCTGGTAAGCGTCGACAACGTGGTTGTCGCCGATAACGGCATCGAACAGGCCGAGGAAAACCTAAGGGTGATCCGGGTGGCCTACGAAGAAGGGGTGGCGGTGGAGTCAGAACTCCTTGACGCCGTCGCCAATCTGTCCCGGGCCAAGTTTAACTTCGTGACGGCCAAAAGTGAGGGTTTCGCCACCCATTTCCGGATCATCAGAATGATCGAACAATTATAAACAGGGTTTATCGGGCGGGGCGGCTCAGATCTTGTTCTTGTCTCTTCAGCTCTCTGGCCCTGTCCCGGGCGTTATGGTGGTAAAGATAACTGTGCAGCAGCCAGCCGGTCAGGATGCCGACGGCCAGCACCAGGAAGATCAGCAGGGAGAGGGACATCGCCGCTCCCCAGAACAGAAAGCGGATCTCGACGGTGGCCGCGTTCTGATACAGGAAGATAACGGTCAGAACGACCAGGGTCAGGGCGGCAAGCAGTTTCGGATTCTTCATATTCGGAGTTCTCCTCAGTTGTCCCGATAAGCGTCGGCGAAGACCTCATCCAGGGTTTCGTAAGTACCGTAAACGATGAGTTTGTCGCCTCTCCGGATGGTTTCGAGGGCATGGGGGATCGTGCAGCCATTTATCGCCGCGTTCGATGTGAAACTTGGCCTTGTTGGCGTTCAAGCCGGTCATCATCAGGGCGATGCCCGCCTCCCTGACCACCATGAAGGAAACCAGGATCGTAAACAGGGTCGGAACCAGAAAATAGAGGCCTTGCATGGAGGGACTCCGCTGCTATTGTTAAACGCTCTCGGGCGGCAACCGGGCAATTAAACAGGATCAGTTCTAAGCCGTCGTTCAAAAATAAATCATACTTTTTTGTTCATGAACGGCATAAGGGGCCGTAAAGAAATGGATAAAAAGTTCAGGTTATTTCTTAACGGCCCCTAATCTTATTCCCGACTAGACCGGATTGCCAGCGAATTTATCAGCGGCTTGAGGCAGGAAAGACAAAAAAATCCGGGCCGGCTCCTTGTGCAAGGCGAGTCTGAAGCCTTGCGGAGCGCGCTTGACGCGAAGCAGCATAATTTATTTGGAATAAGCAGATGAATGGAAAAATTGAAAACCCCGATCTCGATTTCGACCGGCAACATGTCTGGCACCCCTATTCGACCATGCTCTCCCCGCCGCCGGTCTATCCGGTAACCGCCGCCGCGGGCAGCCGCCTGACCCTGGCCGACGGCCGGGAACTGGTCGACGGCATGTCATCCTGGTGGTCGGTGATCCACGGTTACAACCATCCCCGCCTGAACCGGGCGGCCCACCGGCAGATCGACGCCTTTTCCCATGTGATGTTCGGCGGCCTTACCCATGGCCCGGCCATTGAGCTGGTCAAACGGCTGGTCGCCATCACCCCGGCACCCCTCGACAAGGTCTTTCTCAGCGATTCCGGCTCGGTGGCGGTCGAGGTGGCGATCAAGATGGCTATCCAGTACTGGCACGCCCGGCAGCGGCCAGGCAAACACAAGCTGCTTACGATCCGCGGCGGTTATCATGGCGATACCTTCGCGGCCATGTCGGTCTGCGATCCGGTTACCGGCATGCACGAGATTTTTACCGACGTCCTGCCCGGGCAGTACTTCGCGCCGCGGCCCGAATGCCGGTTCGGCGAAGCGTGGGATGAAACCGATATTCAACGGTTGGCCGAGCTGCTCGCCGAAAATCACGGAAGCATCGCCGCCCTGATCCTTGAGCCGGTGGTCCAGGGGGCGGGCGGTATGTGGTTTTATTCCCCCGCTTATCTGAAAAG
>JBHEOZ010000004.1:19510-20848 GCA_046260555.1 Desulfurivibrionaceae bacterium | reverse complement strand
GAAGAGCTGGCCCATGCGCTGGGGGTGAGCTTTGCCACGGTCAATCGCTGGGAGAACGGCAGGACGGCGCCGTCGAAGCTGGCCCAGAGGCAGTTTGACTTGTTTTGTGGGCGGAAAAAGGCACAGGGTTTGTTGCAGGGGTGAAAAACTTTCGTTTGTCTAACGGATGACGAACCTATGGCACTCGATTACACCACATTAGAGCTGCTCCGCCGGAACCACCCGGCCTGGCGGTTGTTGCGCGCCAAGCTTGCGCCGCTGGTGGCCGGTTTTCTGCACCGGGTGTTTGTGGCGCCCAATGTGCGGATTCTGTCGCAGGCGGATTTGGTAGCGGCGCTGGAGGATGAACTTTTTGCCTTGCGCGAACAGTTGGGCGGCGAGGCGTTTCCCGGTTCCGCCCAAAGTTATCTGAACGATTGGGCCGAAAACGACAAGGGCTGGCTGCGCAAATTCTATCCGGCCGGGACCGACGAACCGCACTTTGACCTGACTCCGGCGACGGAAAAGGCCTTGGCCTGGCTTGCGGGATTGACCGAAAGGTCGTTTGTCGGCACGGAGTCGCGCCTCCTGACCCTGTTTGAATTGCTGCGCCAGATGAGCGAGGGGAGCCAGGCCGATCCCGAAGTGCGGATAAACGAGCTGCAAAAGCGCCGCGACGAGATCGATACGGAAATTGCCCGTATCCTGGCCGGATTGTGGTCGATGCGGCACTGCAACTGCATCGGGATCTGGGGCCGGGGTTGCTGGAATCCGTCTATGAAGCAGTCTTGGCCAAAATGCTGAAAAAGCGAGGGCTGTTGGTCGAGCGGCAAAAGCCAGTCCCCATCCGTTACCAGGACGTTTCACTCGAAGAAGGCTTTCGGCTGGATCTGCTGGTTGACGGTCAACTGATTGTCGAACTGAAGTCGGTTGAAAAAGTTCACCCGGTTCATCCCAAACAGCTTCTGACCTACCTGCGCCTGATGAACTTGCCCTTGGGGCTCCTCATCAACTTCGGCGCACCACTTCTGAAGGATGGCCTAAAGCGAGTGGTTAACAATCATTCAAAAGACTATATCTCGCGCGAAGCCGCAAAGACGCGAAGGGTGTGAAAAGTGATAAACAAATTGATCTTGCTGATATCGACTGGTTGCGGCTACAAAGCTCACAATCTTTTATTCAAGTCCTTTCTAATCCGGATTTTTTTGCCTTTCTTCGCGCCTTCGCGGCTTCGCGTGCCCTGTTTTTCCCATGCGCCTTCGCCTGCAAAAGGGGGCTTGACATGGCCATGATCCGCCAACCCGTAAACTTTCCGGCAACGGTCAAGGAAGTTCGGCGGCAACTGGCGCTGTCCCAGGA
>JBHEOZ010000004.1:9601-19500 GCA_046260555.1 Desulfurivibrionaceae bacterium | reverse complement strand
CGATACGGAAATTGCCCGGATCCTGGCCGGAGATATTCCGCTTCTCGATGACACGGCGCTGAAGGATCGTTTCCAGCAATTTTTGCAGCTGGCCCGGGAGCTGTTGACCGACTTTCGCGAGGTCGAGCACAACTTTCGCACCCTCGACCGGCGGGTTCGCGAGCGTATTGCCCTTTGGGAAGGAGCCAAGGGGGCGCTGCTCGAAGAGATTATGGGCGAACGCGATGTTATTGCCGAGTCTGATCAGGGGAAGAGCTTTCGGGCCTTCTGGGATTTTCTGATGTCGCAGTCCCGCCAGGAGGAGTTGAGCCGATTGCTGGAAGAGGTGCTGGCCTTGCCGCCGATCGTCGCGATGCACCCCGAAACCCGCCTGCAACGCGTGCACTACGATTGGCTGGAGGCAGGTGAACATACCCAGCGGACGGTGGCGAGGCTTTCCAAGCAGCTGCGCCGGTTTCTCGATGATCAGGCCTGGCTGGAAAATCGGCGTATCATGGATATCCTGCACAGCGTCGAAAACCATGCCCTGGCGCTGCGTGAAGATTTGCCGTCAGGGGATTTCGTGTCCCTGGCCCCGACCTCCGCGTCCATCGAGCTCCCCCTGGAAAGACCCCTCTATCGACCACCGCTCAAACCCCTGATTGCCGAGTTGGCCTTGGATGAAGGGGATGCGGCCGTGGATACGACAGCTCTATACGGCCAGGTAGTGGTCGACCGGGCCGAGCTGTCCCGCAACATCCGCCAGGAGCTTCAGGGCCGCGGTCAGATCAGCCTTGGCGAGGTGGTTTCGCGTCATCCCCTGCGTCACGGGCTGGCCGAACTGGTTGCTTATCTGCAACTGGCCGGAGAATGGCCTGAAACGGCCGTGGACGATGAGGTACAGGAACAGGTGCGCTGGCAGTTGGAGACCGGCGTCATGCGCCAGGCGACCTTGCCGCGCATTATTTTGCTGAGGTCGTAACCGTCCAGCAGCACCGCATCTTCGGACGATCGGTCCGACTTACGTACACGAGGTACGTGGCGCCGGTCCGCTTGTCCAAATCTGCACCACTGCTGAACGGTTTTACAGTCCGGCGGTTTTGGATACTTTGGCGACCGCCCGGTGAACGGTTACGGTAAATGCATACCTGAGGACTTGATGATGAATGTCAGCGATGCCGATTCAGGCCTTCCGGCCGGACCGACCCACGAACTCTCGTCCGTGGTGGTGCCTCTACTCAAGGGGGTGCTCTACCGGGAGGAGAATCCGGGGTTGTGGAACTCTCTGCTCGGCCGGCAAGGGAGTGTTCGGGACTACGTGGCCGTGCTCGGTCTGGAGTTGATGCTTGACGAGGCGGAAGGATACGCTTTTTTGCGCTCTCAACCGGAAAGCGGTGCGGACGGGACGAATACCGTTCCCCGGCTGGTGGCCAGGCGGCAGCTCTCCTATCCGGTCAGTTTGCTGCTCGCGCTTTTACGCAAAAAACTCGCCGAGTTTGACGCCGGTGGCGGCGATACGCGCCTGATTCTTTCCCGGGATGAAGTGCTGGAGTTGATCCGGATCTTTTTTCCGGCCGGCAGCAACGAGGTTAAGTTGATCGACCAGCTCGATGCGACCTTGAATAAAATCGTCGAACTGGGTTTTATCCGCCGTCTGCGGGGAGAGGGGCGGATGATCGAAGTCCGGCGGATCATCAAGGCGTTTGTCGATGCCCAATTGCTGGCCGACTTTGATCAACGACTGGCCGAGTACCGGCGGCAACATTCGCAACCGCGGGAGGGAAGCAATGGCTGAACCCCTCGAACTGGAATTTATGGCCAATGACCGACTGGCCGGATTTCGTCTGCAACGTCTTGAGGTTTTCAACTGGGGCACCTTCGATGGCCGGGTCTGGACCTTGCGGCCGGGTGGGGAAAACGGCCTGTTGACCGGGGATATCGGCTCCGGCAAATCGACCCTGGTCGATGCCGTCACCACCCTGTTGGTGCCGAGCCACCGCGTCGCCTACAACAAGGCGGCGGGCGCCGACAGCCGCGAGCGCACCCTGCGTTCCTACGTGCTGGGCTATTTCAAGTCGGAGCGGCAGGAAACCCTCGGCAGAGCCAAAGCGGTCGCCCTGCGCGACCTCAACAGTTATTCGGTGATCCTCGGCGTTTTCTACAACGCCGGATACGGTAAAACCGTCACCCTCGCCCAGGTCTTCTGGATGAAGGATGCCGCCGCCCAACCGGCCCGCCTTTATGCCGCCTGCGAACGCGATCTTTCCATCGCGACGGATTTTTCCGGATTTGGCCCCGAAATTGTCGCTCTGCGCAAACGGTTGCGCGGGGCGGGAGTCGAGCTGTTCGATAGCTTCCCTCCTTACGGATCCTGGTTCCGTCGGCGCTTCGGCATCGACAACGAACAGGCGCTGGATCTGTTTCATCAAACCGTATCCCTCAAGTCGGTGGGGAATCTGACCGACTTCGTGCGCAGCCACATGCTCGAACCCTTCGAGGTCGCGCCACGCATCGCCGCCCTGATCCAGCATTTCGAAGACCTCAACCGGGCTCATGAAGCGGTTCTTAAAGCCAAGCGGCAGGTCGGGATGCTGGAGCCGTTGGTGAACGACGGCGATCGGCATCTGGAGCTCGCGCAAGCGGCGGAAAACCTGCGGGCTTGTCGCGATGCCCTGCGCCCCTGGTTTGCCACCCTCAAACTGGAGTTGCTCGACAAACGTCTTGCCGCCCTGGATGAGGAGTTGACCCGCCACCAGGCCGCTATCGGACGACTGGAAGAGCAGCGGCGTGCCCAGCAGGGACGGGAACGCGAGCTGCGTCGCACCATCGCCGAAAACGGCGGCGATCGGATCGAGCAGATCGACGCGGAGATCCACCGGAAGCAGGACGATCTCGAACGTCGCAAACAGAAAGCCGCCCGCTATGGCGAGCTGGTACGCGTCTTGGGGCAACATCCCGCCGCGACCGGGGAGGAATTTCTGCGGCAGGGGTACGAAACCGCCAATTGGCGCGAAACGACTGAAGAAGCGGAAGTTCGCACCCAGAACGATCTTAATGAAGCAGGCGTCTTTTTTGCCCAGGGGCGGGCTGAATACGATCAGTTGCAAACCGAAATTACGGGGTTGAAAGCCCGGGTCAGCAATATCGACGAAAAACAGATCGCCATGCGGCGTGCGCTCTGCCAGGCGCTGAATTTGGCCGAGGAAGAGATGGTGTTTGCCGGTGAGATGCTGCAAGTGCGCGAGGACCAGCGGGACTGGGAAGGGGCCATCGAACGGCTGCTTCACGGTTTCGGATTGTCTCTGCTGGTTCCGGATCGTTATTACGCCAAGGTGGCTGAATGGGTTGACCAAACCCATCTGCAAGGGCGGCTGGTTTATTTCCGGGTGCGTGAAAGGGGGCGCGGCGAGTTGCCGTCGCTCCATCCCGATTCCCTGGTGCGCAGGCTACAGGTTAAACCCGACTCGCCCTTTTACGACTGGCTCGAACGGGAGGTGGCACATCGCTTTGATCTGGCCTGTTGCTTGTCTCGGGAACAGTTTTGCCGCGAAACCCGGGCCATTACCCTGGCTGGGCAGATCAAGGCCCCGGGGGAGCGGCATGAAAAAGATGACCGGCATCGCCTCGATGATCGGCGGCGCTATGTGCTGGGGTGGAGCAATCTCGAAAAAATCGCGGCCTTGGAAAAGGAAGCGGGGCGGCAGGAAACTCACCTCGCTGAACTAGCCGGTCGCATCGGCACGTTGCAGGAGGAACAGTCCGCCCTCAAGAAGCGTCTTTCGATCCTCTCGAAACTGGGTGAATACACCAACTTTCGTGACCTCGACTGGAAACCCGTGGCGGTCGCCGTCGAGAGATTAAAAACGGAAAAGCGTGAGCTTGAGGCGGCTTCCGATCAGCTCAAAATCCTCACGGCACAATTGACCGCACTCGAAGACCATTTGAGGAAAACGGAGGGCCGGCTTGATGAACGAAAGGATAAACGCTCGAAAACCGAACAAAAAATAAGTGGCGCCAAAGATTCGCGGCAAGAGGCACAAGCCCTGTTGGCTGAAACAACAGAGGATACCGTCCGGCGATTTGCCATGTTGGAAGGCATGCGCGAGGAGGCGCTCGGCAGTCAGTTGCTGACCGTTGAATCCTGCGACAATCGTGAACGCGATATGCGCGACTGGCTGCAGGCCGGGATCGACGCGGAGGATTCGAAGATCAAGCGCTTGTCCGAAAAAATCATCAAGGCGATGACCGAATACAAGAAGGAGTGGCCGCTGGAAACCCGGGATGTGGATGTCAATATCGCAGCCGGACCTGAATTCAAATCAATGCTTGATGGGCTCCGGGCCGACGATCTGCCTCGCTTCGAGGGGCGTTTTAAGGAGCTGCTGAACGAAAACACCATTCGCGAGGTGGCCAATTTTCAGTCCCAGCTGGCCCGCGAGCGGGAGACCATCAAGGAGCGCATCGCCCGGATCAATGAATCTCTCACCCAAATCGACTATAACCCGGGACGTT
This sequence comes from Desulfurivibrionaceae bacterium, assembly GCA_046260555.1. Classification (GTDB taxonomy): domain Bacteria; phylum Desulfobacterota; class Desulfobulbia; order Desulfobulbales; family JAGXFP01; genus JAGXFP01. Next base: position 15,009 of record JBHEOZ010000004.1, on the reverse strand, counting down.
ACATCAGTCTCGAAGCGCAAATGAATCTCGATGCCGACATCCGTGAATTCCAGACGGAGCTGCGTGCCTGCACCGAGGGGGCGCTGACCGGCTCGGATGACGCCCAGTATTCGGAAGCCAAGTTTTTGCAGGTGCGGCGGATCATCGAGCGGTTCCGGGGCCGGGAAGAACACTCCGAGCTGGACAGGCGCTGGACGACAAAAGTTACCGATGTGCGCAATTGGTTTGTTTTCGCAGCCAGTGAGCGGTGGCGGGAGGACAACAGCGAGCATGAACATTACGCCGATTCGGGGGGCAAATCCGGCGGCCAGAAGGAGAAACTCGCCTACACCGTACTCGCCGCCAGTCTGGCCTACCAGTTCGGCCTGGAGTGGGGGGCGGTGCGCTCGCGTTCTTTCCGCTTCGTGGTTATCGACGAGGCTTTCGGCCGCGGTTCCGATGAGTCGGCGCGGTACGGCCTGGAACTCTTCGCCCAACTCAATCTGCAACTGCTGATCGTCACGCCGTTGCAGAAGATCCACATCATCGAACCCTTTGTCGCCAGCGTCGGCTTTGTTCACAATGAGGATGGTCGCTGCTCGCTGTTGCGCAACCTCAGCATCGAGGAATATCATGCCGAGAAGCAGAGGATGCAGGGATGAAGTGGACAACTCCGGCCGACCTGAGAACCCAGGTGGAGAAACTCTGGGATCGCGGCCTGCTGCTGGCCGCCTTGTCGGGCGGCGAGGTTGTTTTTCCCCGGCGGCTGACGCTCAAAGGGCCTGATTCCAGGGAGCTGAGCGAGCGCTTTGCCGAGGTGCGTGACTGGATTGCGCAACTGTCGGACAGTGCCGGCCATTACCGGATTGAGTGGCGCGGCGTCAAGCATCGCATCCTTGGGGCCAATGAAATTCCCGGGGAAATCTGGCTCGATACCTTGGAAGATGCCCTCGGGCTGATCGGCAAGGGCCGGGCCGGAGAGCGGTTTGCCGCCCTGCTCGCCTTGACCCGCGCGAGTCAACCCCAGCTGATCCCCTGGCTGGTCAAACGACCGTTGCGCGCTTTGGAATTGGCCGACGACTGGCCCCGTCTGCTGGAAATCGGCGCCTGGCTGCGGAACCATCCCCGCCCGGCCATTTATCCGCGCCAGATCGATCTGCCCGGGGTCCATAGCAAGTTTGTCGAAAGACATCGGGGCGTGTTGGCGGAACTGTTCGATCTTTTACTGCCGCCGGAAGCGATCGACCCAAGATTCACGGGTGTCGGCGGGTTCTGCCGGCGCTATGGTTTTCGGGATAAGCCCTCGCGGGTGCGGCTTCGGGTTCTCGATCCTGATCTGACGCTGATATCGACGGAATCCGACCAGGATATTACCTTGACCCGGACCGCCTTTGCCGGGCTAGATCTGCCGGTCACCAGGGTGTTCGTAACTGAAAATGAAGTAAACTTTCTGGTCTTTCCCGATGTTCCGGGCGCCATCGTGATTTTCGGGGCCGGATATGGTTTCGAGAACCTGGCCGCCGCCCGGTGGTTGCGTGAAAGGGCAATCTATTATTGGGGGGACATCGATACCCACGGCTTCGCTATTCTCAATCAGCTGCGAGGCTTTTTCCCCCAGGCCGCCTCCTTTCTCATGGACCGGCGGACGCTTTTGGCCCACCGGTCGCTTTGGGGAATTGAGGCCCAACCTGAAAAAGGGCGGCTTGAGCGACTGAATATTGAAGAAAAAGCTCTTTACGATCAGTTGCGTGAGAATCACTGGGGTGATCGAATTCGGCTCGAGCAAGAAAGAATCGGGTTTGATTTCTTGCTTGAAGTTTTGACGGGTTCGCAAAAAAGTCAAAAGTGGGATGGCTAAGCCGTCGTTCAAAAATAAATCATACTTTTTTTGTTCATGAACGGCATAAGGGGCCGTAAAGAAATGGATAAAAAGTTCAGGTTATTTCTTAACGGCCCCTAAACCTCTGACCCCATTGATTTTTTTTTGAATCTTGATTAATTATTCATTAACAGTAACCTCCATCTTAAACCGTGACAAAATCTAATGGCACCAACCAGGATCGGCATCCTTTCCGACACCCATCTCAGCCGCCCAACGGAGCGCTTCACTAAAGAGGTAGAAGCTTGCTTCGCCGAGATCCCGATAATTTTCCATGCCGGCGACCTGACCAGCGCTTCCATTCTCGATGTTTTTCGGGGCAAGGAGGTGCACGGGGTCCACGGCAACATGTGCGACCAATCTTCACGGCAGCGCCTGCCGTCCCTGCGCGAGATCAGCATCGACGGGTTCAAGATAATCCTCACCCATGGCCACAACTTCGGTTATCACGACCTTGAAGACCGTTTATTCAGCCAATTCGCCGAGGCCGACTGCGTCGTCTACGGCCATACCCATAAGGCCATCTGCCATCGGCTCGGCCATCTCCTCTTCATCAACCCCGGCAGTTTCAGATCGAGCGGCCGCTTCGGAAGCCCGGGCACCTACGCGATTCTCGAAACCGGCGACCAACTGCGCGGCCGGGTCATGCCGATTCCGGAGGTCCGATGAAGAACCTCTGGACGCCGTGGCGGATGTCGTATATTCTCGGCCATGAAGGCCGGAACTCGGCCTGCATTTTCGACGTCACCGGCAACTGTTTGTTCGACCGGGAAAGACTGATTCTATACCGGGACGAGCTCTCCCTGGTGCTGCTCAACCGTTTCCCATACGCCAACGGCCATCTGCTGGTGGCCCCGGCCCGCCATCTCGCCGAACTGGTCGAACTCGACGACACCGAGGCCCACCGCCTGATGGACATGCTCGGAAAAAGCACCGCGATCCTTAAAAAACACCTTAAGCCGGACGGTTTCAATATCGGACTCAATCTGGGCGAAACCGCCGGGGCCGGGCTGGCTGACCATCTTCACTTTCACATCGTGCCCAGATGGGACGGGGATCACAATTTCATGGCCACCGTCGCCGGGATTCGTCTTATCCCCGAAGAGCTTGACCGGACCTTTTCCCGCCTGCTCGACGACTTCCAGGCCCTGACCGAAACCGAACCGATAAGCGTCTGCCGACCATGACCGAATCCCCCAAAAAAATAACTCCGATGCTCAAGCAGTATCTGGCCATCAAGGCGGAACACCCGGACGCCATCCTCTTTTACCGGCTTGGCGACTTCTACGAAATGTTTTTCGAGGACGCCAGAATCGCCTCGAAGGTGCTGGGCATCACGCTCACCTCCCGCAACAACAAGGACAAGGAGGAAGAGCGGATTCCCTTGTGCGGCGTCCCTTACCATGCCGCCGCTTCCTACCTGGCCAAACTGGTCAAGGCCGGCCACCGGGTGGCGGTCTGCGAACAGGTCGAAGACCCGAAGCAGGCCACTGGCGTGGTCAAACGGGAGGTGGTGCGGGTGGTCACCCCCGGTCTGGTCACCGAGGAACAGGTTCTGGACGACAAGAGCAACCGCTATCTTGCCGCGGTCTGCCGGGTCCGCAAGGTATGGGGGGCCAGCTTTCTGGATCTGTCGACCGGCGAATTTCTGGTTACCGAGCGGGAAGAAAGCGAGGAGCTGATCGACGAACTCAACCGGATGATGCCCTCCGAGCTCCTGCTCGAACCGGTTGACCAGGCCGAACTGCCCGACAGCCTCGCTCTGTTGCCCTCCATCTGCATAACCCGGCGGCCGGAAGGTTTTTTTCAGACCGAGACCTGCCGGGAAATATTACTTGAACATTTCCAGACCGCCAATCTGGCCGGATTCGGCTGCGACCAGATGACCGCAGGGCTGACCGCGGCGGGGGGGCTGCTCCATTATCTGATCGAGACCCAGAAAACCGGACTCGACCATATTGAACGGCTGGCGCCGCTTTTTATCGATGATGTCCTGATGATCGACGACTCGTCCCGGCGCAACCTGGAGCTGACCCAGACCCTGATCGGCGCCGATCGGGAGGGTTCCCTGCTCCACTGCCTGGACCGGACCCGTACCCCGATGGGCGCCCGTCTGTTAAGACGCAATCTGCTTTTTCCCCTGCGAAACGTTGCGACCATCAACCGGCGGCTCGACACCATCGAGCAACTGCTCCGCAACCCCGGCTACTGCGAAGAACTGCGCGAACTGCTGGCAAAAGTCTATGATCTGGAGCGCTTGAACAGCCGAATCGTGCTCGGCAGCGGCAACGGCCGCGACCTGAATGCCCTCAAGCATTCCCTGCACCAGCTGCCCGCTTTGAAAAAAACCGCCGAACAGGCCGGAATCATTCCGGAAAAATGCGCCGAGCTCGATGAGCTCGCCGATATCCGGGCTCTGCTTGAAGAGGGGATCAGGGAAGACGCTCCTGTAACCCTCCGGGAAGGCGGCTTGATCAAGGAAGGCTACAATAGCGAGCTTGACGAGCTGATCACCATCCTGACTCGGGGCAAGGAACTTATCCTCGCCCTGGAAAGCCGGGAAAAGGAGAAAACCGGAATCGCCAAGCTGAAGATCGGCTTCAACAAGGTGTTCGGCTACTATCTCGAAGTGAGCAAGGCGAGGCAGGCCGAGGTTCCGGACTACTACATACGCAAACAGACCCTGGTCAACGCCGAACGCTTCATCACCCCGGAGCTCAAGGAATTCGAGGAGAAAGTGCTCACCGCCCAGGACAAACGCCTCGATCTCGAATACCGGCTGTTCAACGCGATCCGGGCCGAGGTTGCCGGACAAAGCTCCAGAATCCTCCAGGCCGCCTCTTTCGTGGCGGAACTTGATTTTTTCTGCTGCCTCGCCGAAGTGGCCCGCCGGCATCATTATGTCCGGCCCACGGTCGATGACTCGGATGAAATCGAGATAGTCGAAGGGCGCCACCCCGTGATCGAGCAGGCCTTACCGGCAGGCCGTTTCGTGCCGAACGACATCAAGCTCGACCAGACCGCCAACGAGGTCCTGATCATCACCGGTCCGAACATGGCCGGCAAATCGACGGTGCTCCGGCAGACCGCCCTGATCGTCCTGATGGCCCAGATGGGCGGGATGGTGCCCGCCGCCGAGGCCCGGATCGGAGTGGTCGACCGGATTTTCACCCGGGTCGGAGCCATGGACGACCTGCGCAAGGCCCAGTCGACCTTCATGGTCGAGATGAACGAGACCGCCAATATCCTCAACAACGCCACCGAGCACAGCCTGGTGATCCTGGACGAAATCGGCCGCGGCACCAGCACCTTCGACGGCCTCGCCATCGCCTGGGCGGTCACCGAGGATCTGGTCAACAAAAACGGCAAGGGGGTCAAGACCATCTTCGCCACCCATTACCACGAGCTCACCGACCTGGCCTTGACCAATGCACGAATCAACAATTTCAATATCGCCGTGCGGGAATGGAACGATTCCATTGTCTTCCTCCATAAGCTAATGCCCGGCGGCACCAACCGAAGCTACGGAATCCAGGTAGCGGCCCTGGCC
>JBHEOZ010000004.1:6649-9591 GCA_046260555.1 Desulfurivibrionaceae bacterium | reverse complement strand
CCCCCCAGGTGGTGGCCAGGGCCAAGGATATTCTCCGCAATATTGAAAAGGGCGAGCTCAATCAACGCGGCGAACCGCGCATCGCCGGCAAGGGCTCGATGGAACTTCCCCATCCCAACCAGCTCGGCCTGTTCACTCCAGAGCCTCACCCCGTGCGGCGCCATCTTGATCAATTACAGCCGGACCTCCTGAGCCCGCGGGATGCCCTTGCCGCGCTTTATGAGTTAAAAGAGTTGAACGAAAACGATTGATCGGCTATACCGGCTGAAAGAAAGGTAAGGTAATGATGAGTTTTGTTCGCCAAAACAACATATATTCTCTGACAGTCATATTTGCCGTCCTGCTCGCGCTCAGCCTGTTATTGACGCCCATGCCGGGCCAGGCCGCCAACAAGGCTGATCCAGCCGCCCGCTATGCCCAGGCCAAGGAGTACAGCCGGAAACTGAGCAGCGACCCCAACCTGGCCTCCGATAAAGGCAACTGGTTCACCGCGGTCAGGAAATTCCGGGAGATATACCGCACCAATCAGGCTCACCGCCTGGCCCCCTCTTCTCTTTTCATGATGGCCCGTCTCTATCGCGAGATGTACGGCCGTTTCAATAATTCGATGGATTTGAACGAATCGGTCGCCTACTACGAGGACATTGTCTCCCTCTATCCGAAAAACCGCCTGGGCGACGATGCCCTGCTGGCCATTGCCGATATTTATCTCAAGGAAAGGCAGGACCCTGAAAAGAGTGCCAGATATCTGCAAAGGTTATTAAGAATCTATCCGGACGGCGACATGGTTCCGGCCGCCACCGCCGCCTTAAAAAAACTTCCCGCCGGCAACGACCAGGCTGAAACGGTTCTCCTGACCGGGATCAAGAAAAACTCGATCGAACCACAAGCGGAGCTCCCCAAGAGCACCGGGCCGACAGCCTTTCTGAAGCCCTTGCGGCACTGGTCAAACGACAACTATACCAGGGTGGTTATCGAGACCACCACTCCGGTCAAGTACCAGGCAAATCTCCTTAAAAAAATGGGGGACAAACCCCGCCGGCTCTATATCGATCTGGAAAACTGCCGGATCGCCCCGGAACTGCAGGCGCCGATTCCGATCAACGACGGCCTGCTCAAACGGGTAAGGAGCGGCCAGCACCTGCCTCATACGACCCGGGTGGTTCTCGACACCCAAACCCTGTCCGATTACAAGATATTTAATCTGGAGGACCCTTTCCGGATCGTCATCGATCTCAAAGGCCAGCAAAAAGACGAGGAGGACCCGAACCAGCCGGCGCCGCTCCTGGCCAGCGCCAAAATAGCGATAGATGACCCTGTTTCAACTAAAGCGAGTTACCCGCCTAGTCTGGCCCGGCAACTCGGCCTCGGCATTAAACGGATTGTCCTCGACCCGGGTCACGGCGGCAAGGATCCGGGCGCCTGCGGCAAAAACGGTCTTATGGAAAAGGATATTGTCTTGAAAATCGCCCTGCAACTCGCCCGTAAGTTGGAAGAAGAGCTGGGTTGCGAAGTAATTCTGACCAGGGATCGCGACATTTTCGTCCCCCTGGAAGAACGTACCGCAATCGCCAACAGCAGGGAGGCCGATCTATTTATCTCCATCCATGTCAACGCCGCTCCCACCCCTCGGGCCAGAGGAGTGGAGACCTATATCCTCGATCTGGCCCGCAACCAGAACGCCATGGAACTCGCCGCCCGGGAGAACTCCACCTCGACCAGCCGGATCAGCGATCTGCAGAATATTCTTCTGGACCTCATCCAGAACAGCAAGAAAAGCGAATCGATCAAGCTGGCGGAGTATGTCCAGGACAATATGGTCAACGGCCTCTTCCCCCAGTATCCGGCCCGGAATCTCGGAGTCAAACAGGCGCCGTTCATCGTTCTGGTCGGAGCCCAGATGCCGGCGATCCTCACCGAAATCGCCTTTATCAGCAACCCCACCGAAGCACGATGGCTGCAAACGGATGATTACATCAGCGGGGTGGCGAAGCAGATGGTCGGCGGGATCTCCAACTACGTCAATGAAATGAACCTCGCCTCCATGGACATCAGGTAAACACTGAAATCCGTGCCGGCGTTTGGCCGGTTTGCCTTTATTAAGCGGGGATTACCCACTTGAAGCATCTGAGCATTCTCAATGGCGCACGGATTCAGGTAAAAAAAAAGCCGGCCCCGCGATGGGGAACCGGCTTTTTTTACGATCTGATGATCTCTTGTTTACTCAGAAGTTCTCCGGCTCCCGGCCCTCCCTAAGATCCCGGCCCTCGAACATCCTGATCATCGATTCCGCCGCCTCCTTGGCCTGAAAAATCGCCTTGGCGGCCGTTTCGGGACCAAGCACCGCATCGCCACCGGCAAAGAGCCAGTCAACCGAACTCTGCATGGTCACCTCGTCAACCTCGATGGTGTTCCAGCGCGACAGCTTCAGATCGACCCCCTCAATGGCGCCGAGGTCAACTTGCTGGCTGATCGCCGGCACGATCGAATCGGCTTCGATCATGAAGTTCGAGCCCTCGACCGGCACCGGTCGGCAGCGTCCGGAGGCATCGCACTCACCGAGCTCCATCCGGATACACTCGATGCGGTTCAGGCGACCGTTTTCACCATGGATCTTGACCGGCGCCGCCAAGGTTTCGATAGTAACGCCCTCCTCTTCGAGATGATGAATCTCGGCCTGGGAGGCCGGCATCTCATCCCTGCCGCGACGATAGAGAATGAAAACCTGATCGGAACCGGTCCGCAGCGCGGTCCTGGCACAGTCGATGGCCACATTACCGCCGCCGACCACCACGACCTTGCGCCCTAGATTCATCTCTTCGCCGAGATTGATCTTGCGGAGATAATCGATGCCGTGATAAACCCCGTCCAACTCTTCGCCTTCCACATTCAATTTACGGCTGGAGTGAGCGCCGACCCCGACAAAAACCGCATCATAACCC
>JBHEOZ010000004.1:6101-6639 GCA_046260555.1 Desulfurivibrionaceae bacterium | reverse complement strand
CGGGAATGCCAACCCCGAGCATGCCGCCCAAGGCCGGCAGACTCTCGAAAATCGTACAACGGTAGCCGGCATGGGCAAGCAGGTTGGCCACGGTCATCCCGGCCGGACCTGAACCGACGATGGCCACTTTTTTCTCCTTGGGCATAGCGCAGGGCTTGACCAGATTTTTGCCGTTAGCCACCATCCAGTCAACCAGATAGCGCTCCAGCATCCCGATCGCGACCGGCTCACCCTTCTTTCCCCTGATGCAAAACCCTTCACACTGAAACTCATGGGGACAGACCCTGGAGCAAATTGCCGGTAAGGAATTGGTTTCGCGATCGGCCCAGTAACCCTCTTCGATCTTGCCCTCGCGAAGCAGCCTGATAAAGCGCGGAATATCATTGTGAATAGGACAACCTTCCCGGCATTTCGGCTTCTTGCATTGCAGGCACCGTTCGGCCTCGCGGACTGCGGTTTCTGCATCGAAACCGAAGACCACCTCGCTGAAATTAGTCACCCGTTCCTCAGGTGCAAGTTCCCGCACCTTCTGTCTGGG
>JBHEOZ010000004.1:4031-5810 GCA_046260555.1 Desulfurivibrionaceae bacterium | reverse complement strand
ATCTAATCCAATTACAGACTGATAAAGTGAAATTCCCCACGAAGCCCGTCACGGATTCAGGATAAACAGAAAAAATAACTGATCTGGATCAGTTGAATTCGTAATACCTTAACAAATATTTTCAAACCGATATTTCGCCGCCTTCAAAGGACCAGGCCGGGCGAACAGGAGAAAAGCAAGCAAAAAAAAGCCGCACATAAAGTGCGGCTTTCCAATAGAAAATATACTGAAAAATCTAGGACGGTTCGTGCCCGGCCGCCCTAAGACGAGCAAGGGAACGTTGCAAGGCGGCTTCGGCTCTGGCCTGATTGAGATGCTCGGCCTTGCGTTGGGCCTCGGCAAGTCTTTTCTCGGCCCGCTCTTTGGCACGCATGGCCCGATCGACATCGATATCGCCCCCGAACTCGGCGGACTCGACCAGAAAAGTGATCCGGTTATCGGCCACCTTGCAGAAGCCGCCGCTGATCATCAGCTGCTGATCTTTGCCGCTTTTCTTGTAGGACATTACCCCGATCTTGATCGTACTCAAAAAGGGCGCGTGATTCGCAAGAACGCCGAACTCGCCACCATAACCGGGAGCGGTCACAATATCGACATTCTCACTCAAAACGGCTCCGCGGGGAGTTACAACTTCAAGTTTTATGGTCTCAGCCATCAATCAGCCTCTTCACTGGATATTTTCGCCGGCCTCCCGCCGCCGGTTGCGGTGCGGGCTGCCGAATACGTTTTATTGCTGGATCAGGCCGCCTTTTCCTTAGCGGCCTTTTCAAGCGCCTCTTCGATCGTGCCGACCATATAGAAGGCGTTTTCCGACAACTCGTCGTGCTTGCCCTCAAGGATCTCCTTGAAGCCCTTGATGGTATCCTCAACCTTGACATAGGCGCCCTTCATGCCGGTAAAAACCTCGGCCACGGTAAAGGGCTGGGAAAGGAAGCGCTGAATCTTCCGGGCCCGGCCGACCACAACCTGATCCTCTTCGGAAAGTTCGTCCATGCCGAGGATGGCGATGATGTCCTGGAGGTTTTTGTACTTCTGGAGGGTGATCTGGGCGCCGCGGGCCACCTCGTAGTGCTCCTCGCCGACCACGTTGGGGTCGAGGATCCGGGAGGTTGAATCAAGCGGATCAACGGCGGGATAAATGCCGAGCTCGGCAATCTGCCGGGACAGAACCACGGTGCCGTCCAGATGGGCGAAGGTGGTGGCCGGGGCCGGATCGGTCAAATCATCCGCCGGTACGTAAACGCACTGCACGGAGGTAATCGAACCCTTATTGGTCGAGGTGATTCTCTCCTGGAGGGCGCCGAGGTCGGTGGCCAGGGTGGGCTGATAACCAACCGCCGAGGGAATCCGACCGAGCAGGGCCGAGACCTCGGAGCCGGCCTGGGTGAAACGGAAGATATTATCGACGAAGAAGAGCACGTCCTGGCCTTCCTCGTCACGGAAATATTCGGCGGCGGAGAGACCGGTAAGGGCCACCCGGGCCCGGGCTCCCGGAGGCTCGGTCATCTGTCCGTAAACCAGGGCCGCCTTGGGCAGTACGCCGGACTCCTTCATCTCGTGGTAGAGGTCGTTACCCTCACGGGTCCGTTCGCCGACCCCGCAGAAAACGGAAATGCCGCCGTGCTGCATGGCGATATTGTTGACCATTTCCATCATGATGACGGTCTTGCCGCAGCCGGCGCCTCCGAACAGCCCCATTTTCCCGCCCCGGGGGAAGGGGACCAGGAGATCGATGACCTTGATGCCGGTTTCGAGCACGTTAACTTCGGTATCCTGGTC
>JBHEOZ010000004.1:3163-4021 GCA_046260555.1 Desulfurivibrionaceae bacterium | reverse complement strand
TAAAGACCGGAGCCGGTTTATGGATGGGACGCATTTTATCGGAAGAAATCTCGCCGAGTCCGTCGACTGGACGGCCAACCACATTCATGATCCGCCCCAGGGCCTTTTCGCCGCAGGGAATCTCGATCGGCTTACCGGTGTCCCTGACGTCCTGACCGCGACGCAAACCGTCGGTCTGGTCCATGGCAATGCAGCGCACCAGGTTATCGCCAAGATGCTGCGCAACCTCGACAACCAGATTGTCTTCCTTGTCGTCGATGCCGGGATTGGTAACCAGCAAGGCATTCATAATATTCGGCAGCTGACCGGACTGAAACTCCACGTCGCATACCGGCCCAATGACCTGAACTATTTTCCCTACTCTTTGCTCACTCATATGACCTCAAGCCTCCTAAGCTTTAATTGCTGATCCAGGTTCGCCTGTAAGCGGCCGCTACCTGAAAGTTTTTCTGCTATACCCATCCGAGTTTGGGGGAATTTATGATCCCTTAAGGGCCTCCGCTCCGCCGACAATATCCATCAACTCGGCAGTGATCCCGGCCTGCCTGGCCTTGTTGTAAACCAGGGTAAGGTTGCTGATTATATCGGAACAGGCATTGGTTGCATTATCCATCGCGCTCATCCTGGCGGCGTGTTCACTGGCCGAGACTTCCAGCATGACCCGATAAAGCATGACATTAAGATAAAGGGGGAGAAGCACGTCCATGATCTCGGTGGGGCTGGGTTCGTAGATGAAGTCCCCGCCTTCGGAGGCCTGGGTTGCCGCTTCGTCGCCTGCCAGGGGTTGAATCGGCAAGAGCGGTTTCACCGCGGGTCGCTGAGCCGCGACACTGATATACTCGCCAAAAACGAGTCGTA
>JBHEOZ010000004.1:0-3153 GCA_046260555.1 Desulfurivibrionaceae bacterium | reverse complement strand
ACTTCATCGGTTGCCCCGGCCAGAAAGTTGGCGGCGGCCTCCTGGACTATCTCCCGGGCATTAAACATCTGAAAGGTGCCCATGAGATCGGGATAGGACTTTCTTACCTTCCCGAACTTTTTGAAATAAGCGTTGCCCTTCTTGCCGATACAAACCAGGGAAACCGTCTTGCCTTCCTCCTCAAGCCGGGCCATCTGCTTTTCGGCGGTCTTAAGGATATGGGCGTTGAAGCTGCCGCACAATCCCCGGTCCGAGGTGACGACAATCAGTTCCACGGAGTTAACTTCCCTTACCTCCATTAACGGGAAAAGCGAGGTCTCCATGCTACCGGACATGCTGGTCATGGCATCGTTGAACTGGTCGGCATAGGGACGGAAATCCTCCATCCGCTGCTGGGCTCCCCGCAGCTTGGCCGCGGCGACCATATTCATCGCCTTGGTGATCTGGGAGGTCTTCTTCACCCCCTGGATCTTCATCTGAACATCTTTAAGACTGGCCATCAGAGCTCACCCTCCTGCTATTTGAGTCCTCTTGCACCCTTGAACGACTCAACAAAGGCAGAGATCGTGTTTTTCATCTTCTCTTCAAGCCCATCATCGATTTCCTCTTTTTCCTTCAAGGTATCGAAAATGGCCGGATCGTTCTGCTCAATGTGGGCATAAAGCTCCTGCTCAAAATCCGCCAGGGTATCGATCGGCAGCGTATCGAGAAAACCACGGGTTCCGGCGAAAAGAATGGTTACCTGCTTTTCCATGGACAGGGGCTGATACTGGGGCTGCTTGAGGATCTCGACCAGGCGCTCGCCGCGGGTCAGCTGGGCCTGGGTGGCGGCATCGAGATCGGAGCCGAAACCGGCGAAGGCGGCAAGTTCGCGATACTGGGCGAGATCAAGCCTCAAGGTACCGGCTACCTGTTTCATCGCCTTGACCTGGGCGGCGCCGCCGACCCTGGAGACGGAAAGGCCGACGTTGATCGCCGGGCGAACCCCGGAGAAGAACAGGTTCGGCTCCAGATAGACCTGGCCGTCGGTAATCGAGATAACGTTAGTGGGAATGTAGGCGGAAACGTCTCCGGCCTGGGTTTCAATAATGGGCAGGGCGGTCAGGGAACCGGCGCCCAGATCATCATTGAGCTTGGAGGCGCGTTCCAGAAGGCGGGAGTGGTTGAAGAAAATATCGCCCGGATAGGCTTCCCGGCCGGGCGGACGCCGCAGAAGCAGGGAAAGCTCGCGATAGGCAACCGCCTGCTTGGAAAGATCGTCATAGATAATCAGGGCGTGCTGCCCGTTATCCCGGAAATACTCTCCCATCGAACATCCGCCGAACGGGGCGAGATACTGCATCGGAGCGGGATCGGAAGCACAGGCGGCAACCACGGTGGTGTATTCCATGGCGCCGTGCTTACGCAGGTTTTCGACAACCAGGGCCACGGTGGACTTTTTCTGACCGATGGCTACGTAAATGCAGTGAACATCGGTATTCTTCTGGGCGATAATCGCATCGACACAAAGGGCGGTCTTGCCGATCTGCCGGTCACCGATAACCAGTTCGCGCTGACCCTTGCCGACCGGGGTCATGGCGTCGACCGCCTTGCTGCCGGTATAACAGGGTTCGTGCACCCCCTTTCTGGCGATAACGCCGGGAGCGAGAACCTCGATCTTGCGGGATTCGGTCGCTTCCAGGGGGCCCTGGCCGTCGATCGGCTTGCCGACCCCGTCTACAACCCTGCCTTCCATGGCGGGTCCTACCGGTACCTCGGCGATCCTGCCGGTTCGCTTGACCAGATCACCCTCCTTGATCCCCACGACGCTGCCAAGAACAGCGCAACCGACGTTGTCCTCTTCAAGGTTCAAGGCAACTCCGAGAACACCGCCGGGAAACTCAAGAAGCTCCATGGCCATACAGTTTTCAACGCCATGAACCCGCGCGATACCGTCACCAACCGAGATTACGGCCCCGGTCTCACTCAGATCAACTTTACTTTCGTAATTTTTGATCTGTCCCTTGATAATTTGACTGATCTCTTCAGCTTTGATCTGCATTGGCTACTCACTCCCTTTTATGGATTCTTCTAAACCCTTTAATTGCGTCTTGATACTGCCGTCCAGAACCAGATCGCCGACCCGGGCGATGATGCCGCCGATGATGGCCGGGTCAACCTCGTTGGCAACCACAACCTGCTTGCCGGTAATCTTTTCCAGGGTGGATTTGATCTTGTCGTTGAGGTCGCTGGATATTGCGGCGGCCGAGATCACCGTGCCCCGGCACATATTCCTCTCTTCGTCGACCAGGACCCGAAAGACCTGGGCGATGTCCGGCAGGACATCGGCCCGCCGTTTCTGCACCAGAAGGTTAAAAAAATTAGCCATCAGGGTCGGGGCCCGCAGCGCCTCAACCAGATGGGTCATCACTTTCTCACGGACATCCTGGGGATAAAGCGGGTTGGTCAGGACCTCGCCGACTTCGGGCACCTCCGCATGGAGTTTCGCCATTTCAGCCAGCGCTTTGTTGAAATCGTCCAGGGCATTCTCTTCCTTGCCGACCTGGAACAAGGCCTTGGCATATCTTTTCGCTAGAACCGTATTATTCACTGTAGCGCTCCCACCTTTTCAAGGTAATCTTCAACCATCCTGGTCTGGTCGGCTTCCTTAAGATTTTGCTTGAGCAGATTCTCGGCCATCTGCACCGCCTGTTCGGCTATCTCGGCGCGCAATCTCAATTTGGCTTCGGCAAGTTCATGCTGAACCGCCATTTCGGCCTGTCGCTGAATATCCTCGGCGGCCCGGCCGGCCTCCTCGATTATCCTGGCCTTTTCGGCCTCGCCCTGCTGAACGGCGCTGCTGATAATAGACTGGACCTCTTGATCGATCTTGGTCAGTTTATCATCATATTCCTTGTAGATCCTTTCGGCCTCGCTTTTCTGGGCCTCCAGATCCTCGAATTTTTCGATAATCCCCTGGCGCCTGCTGTTCAAGGCATTGGCGATCGGTTTCTTGAGGGCCCAAACCAGGATGATCAACAAGGCGGCGAAGTTAAGGGTCCGCCAGAGCAGATCCATCCACTTCTCTTTGGGAATTCCGGCCTCACCACTCGCGGCCTGGGCCAGCGTTGTGCATAAAACCAGAGCCGCGACCACGAAGAGCGGAATTAATTT
>JBHEOZ010000399.1:373-1077 GCA_046260555.1 Desulfurivibrionaceae bacterium | reverse complement strand
GTTTGCCTGGCCGCTTGCTAATAATTTAAACTTTTTTATGGGTTCTTTGGGGCAAGGATCCGGGCCGCCGGTTTGCCCGGCGGCTTCAGGTGATTATTCAACCGGTCCGGGAACCCCGTTGCGGAAAGCCCCTCGATTCCGGGGGGGAACGATAGCACCTGGGGCGCGGGGATGGAAAAATCCGGGTTGTCCGGCTGGGAAATTCATTGCCTGCCTCCCAGGGCGCGATAAGCGGCTATAGCTCACAAATACCTCATTTATCGGGGACAGCCAAATGCCAAGGGATGACCATCTGCCTTTCGTCAAGGAGATCATGCAGCGCTTTGCCGTGGAGACCGGGCTCCAGGGAAAGGGCAAACCGCGCCGTTATCTGTGGACCGATGCCTTCGCGGTCTGCAATTATCTGGAGCTTAACCGCCTGACCGGCGAGGATAAGTACACCGAGCTGGCCCTGGGCCTGGTCGATCAGGTCCACCGGGTCCTCGGCCGCCATCGCGACGATGATTCCAGGACCGGCTGGCTCAGCGGGCTTGATGAAGAGGAGGGGGGGGCGCACCCTGCCCGGGGCGGCCTGCGGATCGGCAAGCCTTTGCGGGAACGGCGGCCCGGCGAGCCCCAGGATAACCGGCTGGAGTGGGACCGGGACGGCCAGTATTTCCATTATCTGACCAAATGGATCCATGCCCTGCACCGGGTTTCGGTGG
>JBHEOZ010000399.1:0-291 GCA_046260555.1 Desulfurivibrionaceae bacterium | reverse complement strand
ATCCCCTGGGGCTCGGCTCCCTTCTCTGCGACGCCCTGCAGGCAGTGCAGCTTATCGTCAAGGGTAATCATGCCCTGGCCGGTCTGCCGGATGATCTTCTGGACGCGGCGCGGCACGGTCTCAAGGAGTATACCGCCCGGCAGCCCCTGGATGGTCCGGCCGAATCCCGGCTCGCCTTTCGGGAGTTGGGGCTGGCCACCGGTTTGCAGGGTCTGGACCGAATCGGCCGGCTGATTCCGGCCCAGCCCGCCCTGTCCGGCGAAACAGATTCGCTGGTCATTTATCTCGACC
>JBHEOZ010000398.1:0-1077 GCA_046260555.1 Desulfurivibrionaceae bacterium | reverse complement strand
CCCGCCGCGACCTGCTCTTCCGGGGCGGCGGACCCTTTCCGGAAATTTCCGGCAACAATATAATCATCGTCGACGACGGTCTCGCCTCAGGCTATACGATGCTTGCGGCTATCCGCTTTGTAAAGAAGCGAAGGCCCGCCACCATTAGCGTCGCGGTGCCGACGGGGCTTATGGAAACATGCCGGCTGGTGGCGGCGGAGGTGGACCGCCTCTATTGCCTGAATATCCGGGAGCGGACCCCCTTCGCCGTGGCCAGGGCCTACCGCGACTGGCACGATCTTACCGATCACGAGGTCCGGGAGCTCCTCGGCCGGCCATTGCCATAGGAGGCGGGCAGTAACAGCAGCGAACTTTTTTACTAGCTATCCCCTGACCTTTTGCGAGTTTGTCAATTGCGAGTTCATCAATAATGATGAGTTCGCAAAAAGTCGGAAAACCCTTCCTTCGACAGGCTCAGGATGAGCGGGGGTGTCATTTCGAACGCATGTGAGAAATCTTGTTGTTTATACCCACAGGCCATAAGTTTCGTACGGGCAGACAAGCTGCTCAACTTAAGCTTTAACCCATTGGAACTATTAATATTTCTCCCGTTGGTCGAAATGACATTATGGCAATCCCGACTTTTTGTCATTTCGATCGCAGGGAGAAATCTTTTGTTCTAGGTGCGATAAGATTTCTCACGTTCGTTCGAAATGACAGAAATCTGTATTGTATGGGAAATACACCAGCTGAGTTTCATATAGAACCACTATAAATAATGTCCGGTGGGGATAGGCGCGCCGCTCCCAGCCTAAACCAGCCGGATAGTCGGGCCTGCGTCAACTTCCGGAGCAGCTCGTCCCCGGGGCCGGGGTAAAACCTACGGCTTGACTCCCGCCAGAATCGCCGAGTCGTTGGCGCTCTGAAACGGCAGGCGCTCCAGGTCGGTCAGGCCGGCAGCCTGCATCATCTCCCGGGTTTCCTGCTCCGAGTAGGAGCGTCCGTAGTTATTGATCAACATATTGATGGAGAACAGGGCGGGGAAGAGGGGGCCGGACATGTCTTCTTCCAGAAAAAAATCATGAATCAGGATCAGCC
>JBHEOZ010000397.1:0-1081 GCA_046260555.1 Desulfurivibrionaceae bacterium | reverse complement strand
GGGGCGCGTCGAGACCGCCGGCCGCGCAAGCATCTGCCAGTTCGGCGCAAAGTTCGCGGAGTTGGGCCGGCTCGGCGATGTTTCGCGAAAAGAGGATGAAGTTATTGATTGCCGCTTCATCGATCAGCCGCCGGGTCGAATCGTCCAGCTCCAACCCCGGCAGGCCGATCATCAGCAGGGTTCCGGGTCCGGTCATGTTTTTGGCTCCAGGTCGGTTTGATAGGGAACCGGATCGACCGCCCCCGCAGGCCCGACCCTCATTATCCGGGTCATAGCAGCTGTGGGTCCGCGAGTAGTCCACCCCGAGCGCCAGCCCCTTTTTGATGATCTCCCCCTTGCTGAGCCGCATCAGCGGAGCCCGGATCGAGAACCTGACCCCCTCGCTACCGGCCCTGGTGCCGAGGTTGACCATCTTCTCGAAGGCCGCGATGAATTCGGGCCGGCAGTCCGGATAACCGCTGTAGTCGAGGGCGTTGACCCCGATAAAGATATCGCCGGCGCCGACCACCTCGGCCCAGGCGGCGGCGTGGCTCAGGAAGATGGCGTTGCGGCCCGGCACGTAAGTAACCGGAATGCCGGACCCGATCTCGGTCGCGGAGCGATGTTTGGGAACCTCCCGGGCGGTGGTCAGGGCCGAGCCGCCGATTCTGTCGAGATCAAGGCGCAGGACCAGATGTCTGGCGACGCCGGCCGCTTCGGCTACCGCCGCGGCCCTGTCCAGCTCGATCGCCTGGCGCTGACCGTAGGCGAAACTCAGGCAGTGGCACGCGTAGCCTGCGGCCCCGGCCATGGCCAGGACCGTGGTTGAATCGAGGCCGCCGCTCAGCAGCACGACCGCTTTGGGTTTATGGTCGATGCCCATTTCTATTCCGATTTAAGGTGAGGATATTTTAGAACCAGCCGATATTTAAACAGGCGGGCCGATTATTTACCATGATTTATTGGCCGGGGCCGAGAGAAGTTGTTATTCTTAGCGTATTTCTCTCATTTAACACCGCCTGATGGAGGTGCTCTATTCCTTGGAGAATAAACGGATTATCGATTGATCGGTAATGGGGATGATCGGCAAAGGGGGTGATAG
>JBHEOZ010000396.1:0-1085 GCA_046260555.1 Desulfurivibrionaceae bacterium | reverse complement strand
CACGAGGTACGCGGCGCCGGTCCGCTTGTCCAAATCCGCACCACTGCTGAACGGTTACAGTCCGGCGGTTTTTGGTACTTTGGTGACCGCACCGTTGAACGGTTACGCGGAATGAACAGGTCCCGACCCCGGCCCAGGATGAGGGCGTCCGGAGCCGGCGACGGTTTGCCCTGGCGGATCGGGGTGGTGATGCTCATGATAATGGTGGCGGGGATTGTGACCAGTGTCTGGTTTGTCTGGAGAATCGATAGTGATCTCGGTGAGCTCTCCCGCAACCGGCAGGAGTTTGCCGCCGAGATGAAGGTTAACCGCGAGTTGACGGCCAGACGCGATTTCCTGCTCTCCCGGGAGAACATCGTCAAAAAAGCGGCGGTGCTGGGACTTTTCCCGCCGACCGATGAACAGATCAGAAAACCATAGGGTCATGGATGAGAAGGTCTGCCCGCAGGACTACAAAAAAGAAGCTGCCTAAACTCGTCGCTGCCCTCCTGGTTCTGCTAGTTACGGCAGTTCTGGTTCCGTTAACCGGCGCCTGGTTTGCCAAGGAGCCGCCGGTCGGCTTAACCGATAAGCAAAGGGACAATGATCCCGAATCGGTCTTGGATATTTCCCGGCGAAGTACTATATATGATCGTGGTTACCGGGAACTGGCGGTAAGTTTCATGATGAAGTCCCTGTACGCCCGTCCCCTGGAGATAGAAGATATCGACGGAACCGCGGCTTTTGTGGGAGAGAGATTGGGGCTTGATCCGGTGGAGCTTGGCCGCGGGCTTAAATCAGAACGAAGTTTTGTCTGGCTGGGGCGGCGCTTGCCGGAAGAAAGGGCGCGAACCGTTCTGCAAAAAGATTTAGCCGGAATCTACGCGATAGAGGAATCCCAGCGCTTTTATCCGGCGCGCAGGGGCGGTGCTCACGTGGTTGGTTTCGTGGAGGAGAATAACGGCCTGGCCGGAGTCGAGCTTAATTTCGATCATATCCTCCGGCGCGGTTCCGGGGGGGTAGCCGGGGGGGGGCACCTTCAGCTCACTCTTGACTTGCGGATTCAGGAGTTGCTGGCCAGCGGGCTTGGCACTCTACTGGATAAA
>JBHEOZ010000395.1:853-1089 GCA_046260555.1 Desulfurivibrionaceae bacterium | reverse complement strand
GGGCAATCCCCAAGGATGGACCGTCAGCCGGCATCACCATTGCCACCACGCTGGTGTCCGCACTTATCAAAACACCGGTAAAACATCATATGGCGATGACCGGTGAGATAACCCTCAGGGGTCGGGTCTTGCCGATTGGTGGTCTGACCGAGAAACTTCTCGCCGCCAAACGGGGCAACGTCACCCATGTGCTCATCCCCAAATCCAACGAACGCAATCTCAACGATGTCCCGCTT
>JBHEOZ010000395.1:422-843 GCA_046260555.1 Desulfurivibrionaceae bacterium | reverse complement strand
ATTATTGCCTCTCTCTGTCGAAAAATTGCCAGGGAGCGCCTGAAGAAAAACAACAAACGCAAAAAATACCAGGTCAGTGTTCAGTCGGTATTGAAATATCTGGGAACACCTAAATATCGATACGGGCTTGCCGAAGAAAATGATGAGATTGGGTTGACAACCGGTCTGGCCTGGACGGAAGTCGGTGGTGAGCTGCTGCAGATAGAGGCAACTGTGATGCCCGGAGCGGGTAAATTGACCATTACCGGTAAACTTGGTGATGTGATGCAGGAATCAGCTCAAGCCGCTTTAAGCTATGTCCGATCTCGGGCCAAGGTACTTGAATTGGAAGAGGATTTTTACCAGAAACTCGACATTCATATCCATGTGCCCGAAGGCGCTATCCCGAAAGACGGTCCATCTGCGGGTATCACTATCGCTA
>JBHEOZ010000395.1:0-335 GCA_046260555.1 Desulfurivibrionaceae bacterium | reverse complement strand
CTTCATCTGATTTATGCCAGGATGAGTTGAGTATCTTTTTGAAATAAAAGATAAAGCTATATAAAGACTGTTATTTGATTGTGCTGATGTTTTTTCTTGACGTAGTAGGGTGAAGTTGGTAAATAGTGCTTCACAATTGGTTGAGACGGGGGCGACTAGCTCAGCTGGGAGAGCATCGGCCTTACAAGCCGAGGGTCACAGGTTCAAGCCCTGTGTCGCCCACCACAAACCAAACATTGCAGAGCATTCCCATGTAGCACACGGGAAAGAGATCGAAAATTAAGTACAGACTGGTTCCCATGTGCCACATGGGAACACATTTGAATAATTTGGAG
>JBHEOZ010000394.1:0-1102 GCA_046260555.1 Desulfurivibrionaceae bacterium | reverse complement strand
GGATTAAACTGATCCAGATCAACTCCGGGTTCGATCACCGTCACTCCGTCGTGCCTTCCGTAAAAACGAATACCGTCCTGACGAATCGCTTCGGAAACCGCCACAAGTTGCGGAGTTTTCATCTGCTTTCTTTCCAGCAGCAGGTAAAGCCAACTCCGGTAACTCAGCCAGGTCTGATCAAGACGGCGGAAAAAAGGATAACTTCTCAGACCGCCTTTGAACGAAAAGGTGTGAATGGTCAGGACATCCTGGCAATAAGCCCTTTCATGGGAATGGATAACATCAAAGCTTCCCGCGGCAGGCAGCTGCTTTGCGCAATCCCGGGCAAAAGCCAGACAACTCAGCGCACTGGAGAACCGCCACCGAACAGGAAGCCGGTGGATGACCATCCCCTCGGTCAGCTCCCGGTCAAACTCCCGGCAGAAAAGATGGATCTCATGACCACGGTCACGCAGCCGCCTCGTCACCTCAACCGCATAGCGTTCCTTTCCGCCACAAGTAACAAAACGCCTGATCAACACCGCGATCTTTAATTTCTTTTTCAAGGGTACATCGCCCATTTCCACTTCCATTTCATGCTTTTGCCATAGGGCGGTCAGCATCTCCACCCTGATTCACCGCATGGAAATGTCTGCGGCTCTCCGTTCTTCACCCGTTGATCCCGCCCCAGAATTTCATTAACCGCAGCGACCACCCTCTCCACCGAAATCTCCCGCATACATTCATGGTCTTTGCCACAGATTTTTTTCAGGCAGGGGCTGCACTCCATAGCAACCCGGAGGATCTGGTGTTCTGCCCCCCAGGGACCGGTCCGCCAGGGGGCGGTGGCACCGAAGATTGCCACCAATGGGGTACTGGCGGCGGCGGCGATATGCATCGGGCCGGTATCGGTCGAAATAACCACCCGGGCCGCCTGGTAGAGGGCCGCCAGAGCCATCAGGGAAGTCTGCCCGGCCAGATTGACCCCCTGGCCCTGCATGAGGCCGATGATCCGGTCAATTTCAGGCCGGTCGGCCGGACTGCCGGTAAACACCACCGCGCAGCCCCGTTCCAGCAGCAGATCGGCCACAGTGGCAAAACGGTCATTAAACCAGAGTTTGGT
>JBHEOZ010000393.1:0-1102 GCA_046260555.1 Desulfurivibrionaceae bacterium | reverse complement strand
CTCAATAACTGATTGTACTTTTCCAGCCGGTCCGAGCGGCTGGCCGAACCGGTCTTGATCAGCCCGGCGCCGCTCGCCACCGCCAGGTCGGCGATAAAGGAGTCGGCGGTTTCCCCGGAGCGGTGGCTGATAATGGCCCGCATATCGTGGGCGAAGGCCAGTTCCAGGGTTTCGAAGGTTTCGGTCAGGGAGCCGATCTGGTTGACCTTGACCAGGATCGCGTTGGCCTGCTTGTGCTCGATGCCGGTCCGGAGGATTTTCCTGTTGGTCACGAAGAGGTCGTCCCCGACGATGAGGATTTCGGCTCCGAGCCGCTCGGTCATTCTGGTCCAGCCTTCGAAATCGGCCTCGGCCAGGCCGTCCTCGATGGAGTAGATCGGGTAGGTCTTGACCAGTCCCTCGTAATAATCGATCATCTCGTCGCTGGAGAATTCCCGGCCCTGCATCTGGTAGCTGCCCTTCTCGAAGAACTCGGAACTGGCCGAGTCCAGGGCCAGGGAGATGTCGAGGCCGGGCCGGTAACCCGCTTTTTCGATGGCGGCGAGGATCAGCTCGATCGCCTCCTCGTGGGATTTCAGATTGGGGGCGAAACCGCCTTCGTCGCCGACATTGGTCGAATAATCCTTGTCGCCGAGGACCTTCTTCAGGTTGTGGAAGGTTTCGACCCCGGCCCGGAGGTTTTCCGAGAAGGGCGCCTTCAGGTGGGGGACGATCATGAACTCCTGGATATCGAGATTGTTCGAGGCGTGCTCGCCGCCGTTGATGATATTCATCATCGGGGCGGGCAGCTGCGGTTTGCCGAGCTGGTTGGGGATCTTCAGGATCTCGGCCAGATAACGGTAGAGGGGCAGGCCGGCGTCCAGGGCGCCGGCCCGGCAGGCGGCCATGCTGACCGCGAGGATGGCGTTGGCGCCGAGATCTTCCTTGTTTTCGGTGTTGTCCATTTCGATCATCGCCCGGTCCAGACCCTGCTGATCGGCCGGGTTTCCGCCGAGCAGGGAAGGGGCGATGCGCTCGTTGATATTGGCTACCGCTTTCCTGACCGATTTGCCCAGGTAATAACTTTGGTCGCCGTCGCGGAGCTCCAGAGCCTCCCTGGTCC
>JBHEOZ010000392.1:0-1109 GCA_046260555.1 Desulfurivibrionaceae bacterium | reverse complement strand
GAGGCCATACATATGGTATGCCGAACGAACAAAAATACGCTACGACGCGGTAGATCGGAGTTTTTGCGACGCCATCAGTCAACCTGCTGCTCGTCGCGCTGAGGCGAGATCGCCCGTTTGTAAACCTTGATGGCGCAGTAGGAACCGCACATGCTGCAGGCGTCGCCCTTGTATGAACAGCCGCCTTCGTCCCGGTATCTTCTGGCCTTTTCCGGGTCCATCGACAACTCGATCTGCCCCTTCCAGTCCAGCATGTCGCGCCGTTTGGCCATGGCGATATCCTTGTCGATGGCGCCCGGTATCCCCTTGGCGATATCGGCGGCATGGGCGGCAATCCGGGAGGCGATCACCCCGTCGCGGACATCGTCGGGGGTGGGCAGCTTCAGGTGTTCCGCCGGAGTGACATAGCACAGATAGTCGGCCCCGGCTGCCGCGGCAATGGCGCCGCCGATCGCGCCGGTAATGTGATCGTAGCCGGGGGCGATGTCGGTGACCAGCGGGCCAAGGACATAGAACG
Source organism: Desulfurivibrionaceae bacterium (assembly GCA_046260555.1). Classification (GTDB taxonomy): domain Bacteria; phylum Desulfobacterota; class Desulfobulbia; order Desulfobulbales; family JAGXFP01; genus JAGXFP01. The sequence continues at coordinate 592 of JBHEOZ010000392.1, read as the reverse complement.
GCGCGTTATTGCAGAGTCTTTTCTGCAAAAGGATATTGGCCTCGATCTGGTTCATCGGCATATGGCCCGGACCTTCGACGATCACCTGGACCCCTGCTTCCCAGGCCCGGTTGGTCAACTCGCCGAGATGGATCAGTTCCTGGACCTGGCCGCGGTCGGTGGCGTCGGCCAGACAGCCCGGCCTGATCCCGTCGCCGAGACTTAATGTAACTTCGTGCTCCTTCAGAATGGCAAGCAGGTCGTCAAATCTTTCGTAGAGCGGGTTTTCCTTGTTGTTGTAGCTCATCCACTCGATGGTGAACGAACCGCCCCGGCTGACCACGCCCAGCAGGCGCTTGTGGTTTTTAACCCGGTCGAGGGTGGAACGGGTTATTCCGCAGTGGAGGGTCATGAAATCGACCCCGTCTTCGGCCTGTTGCTCGATGGTTTTGAAGATTTCATCGACGCTCACTTCGCCGATCTTCTTTTTCTGCTTTTCGACCACTTCGGCGATGCTCTGGTAGATGGGCACGGTGCCGAGGGGCACCGGGCAGTTTCGGAGGATTTCCCGGCGGACCTCGTTAAGATTGTCGCCGAGGCTCAGGTCCATGAC
>JBHEOZ010000391.1:776-1134 GCA_046260555.1 Desulfurivibrionaceae bacterium | reverse complement strand
CCCCTGGTCAATCCATTGTTTAGTTGAGTTCATTATTTGTATCTCGCCACAGCGGTTCCAATCCCCTTGTCGGTAAAAATTTCCAGCAGACAGGCATGCTCCATGCGGCCATCGATAATATGGGTTTTGCCAACCCCTTCTTCGATGGCATCGACACAACAGTTGACCTTGGGAATCATCCCACCGGAAATGGTGCCGTTGTTGATCAGGTCAGGAACGCGCTGGATATCGATGGTAGAAATCAGGCGTCCATCCTTGTCCTTGACCCCTTCGACGTCGGTGAGTAGAATCAGTTTTTCGGCATGGAGGGCTCCGGCAATTTTGCCGGCGACCAGATCCGCATTGATGTTGTAGGTTT
>JBHEOZ010000391.1:452-685 GCA_046260555.1 Desulfurivibrionaceae bacterium | reverse complement strand
GATGTTCATCGCCTCGAGAACCTTGCCGATCTGCGGCCCACCACCGTGGATAACCACGGGATTGAGACCGATATACTTCATCAGGATAATATCGCGGGCAAACCCTTCTCTCAGGCGCTCATCGACCATGGCATGGCCACCGTATTTGATGACGATGGAGGTGCCATAAAAACGCCGGATCCACGGCAGGGCCTCCATCAGCACGTTGGCTTTGGCTATCAGCTCTTGCATCA
>JBHEOZ010000391.1:0-240 GCA_046260555.1 Desulfurivibrionaceae bacterium | reverse complement strand
TTTTTCCATAATCGTGTGGAGGCGGCGGGCGCCGATATTTTCTGTGTTCTCATTGACTGTTTCAGCAATTTTAGCCATTTCCCGAATGGCATCATCGTCAAATTGCAAGTCGATGGATTCGGTTTTCATCAGCTCATGGTACTGGCGGATCAGGGCATTTTTAGGCTCGGTCAGAATCCGGTAAAAATCGTCTTCACCAAGACTGTCCAGTTCTACCCGGATCGGGAAACGTCCCTGGAG
>JBHEOZ010000390.1:802-1140 GCA_046260555.1 Desulfurivibrionaceae bacterium | reverse complement strand
CCGGCAGGGTGACCAAAAAGACCCTGGTGAAGTTCGGGTCACGCAGGCGCGGCAAGAGTTGGCGGACAGCTTCGGGAATGTCACTCATGGAACGTGAGACCTCACGATGGTAGGACTCGGAGGCATCCAGCAGTAACAGGGTGTGCCCGGTGGGGGCGGTGTCGATGACCACGAATCCGCCGTCCCCTTCAGCGACCACGCGGGCGAAGGCGCGGAACACGGCGATTTCCTCGGTGCAGGGCGAGCGCAGATCTTCCTCTAACAAAGCGCGTCCGGCCTCATCCATCGCGGCACCCTGGGCGGCCATCACCTCCTTCTGATAGGCGGCGGTTTCGGCG
>JBHEOZ010000390.1:0-760 GCA_046260555.1 Desulfurivibrionaceae bacterium | reverse complement strand
TCCTGACTGTAGGCTTCGGTTTCAGCAATGGGGTCGATACGGCTGACCTGTAAATTTGCGGCACTGCGGCCGCCCATGGCCTGGGCGACATGCGCCGCCGGATCGGTCGTGGTCAGATGCACCTTTTTACCCCTCGCGGCCAGGGCTGTGGCCAGATTGACCGCCAGGGTGGTTTTGCCAACCCCGCCCTTGCCCATGGTCATGATCACCCCGCCGGATTGAGCGGCAAGCTGATTGAGCAGTTGCTCAAAAGGCTCCGGCAGGGTCGATTCGGCCACCGGATTGGTTGCCGGTGGTAAGGTACTTGGGGGATTGAAAAAATTGCGCAGCGCTTCAATTCCAACCAACTCAGCGCCGCTCAGGGGGATATCGGTGCGCGGCAGGGGTTTGAGGGTCACCGGCATGGTTGCCAGGGCGTTTTCACCACGTTCCATTAAGGCGACCGCAATAGGATCCGCCCCATCCTGCAAGCGCAACAGGCCGTTCAGCACCAGATGCTGGTTGCGAACTCCCAGTTCTGCCAGCTCCTTTGATGCCCGTGCCGCTTCGGCCAGCGGTGCCTCGTCCGGGCGACTGACGACTACCACCAGGGTTTTATCCGGATCAGCAAGGGCCTGGCGCGTGGCAGCATAAAGCTGTTGCTGGGCCTGAAGACCAGCCAAAGGGCCAAGACAGGAAGTGCCCCCTGAATTGGTATCAATAAAATCAGTCCAGGCCGCCGGCAGCGACAGCAGCCTCAGCGTGTGGCCGGTGGGCGCTG
>JBHEOZ010000039.1:0-11306 GCA_046260555.1 Desulfurivibrionaceae bacterium | reverse complement strand
GGGCCGGGAATTCAGCCAGGTCGGCTATGGATTAAGGCTTCGGGATTATCTCTTCTATATGGAAAATCGCCCCTCTATCTCAACCCGCCAATAAAAGGGCCGACGGCTGCCGGACCCTGTTCGTCGATGAGGCGGATGGTCCTGGTTCCGATCACGGCGATATCGGCCTGACCCGCCAGGGAATCGACGTCTTCCCGGTTGCTGATCCCGAAACCCACGGCGAGCGGCAGGTCCGTTGCGCTCCGGCAACGGGCCATGTAGTCGCGGAAGTTCCGGTCTAATTCGGTTTTCCCGCCGGTTACCCCGCGTCGGGCCACGCAGTAGATAAAGCCGTCGCCGTGTTTTGCCAGTTCCCGCATGCGCTCTTCGGTGCTGGTTGGGGCAAAGATCATGATCGGGGCGATCTCGTATTTTTCGGCCAGGGCCAGAAACTCCTCACCTTCCTCGGGCGGCAGGTCCGGGACGATAAAACCTTTGATTTTGATCTCAGCCGCCTTCCTGAAGAATTTTTCCACCCCGTATTTGAAGAGGATATTGTAATAGGTCATGAACAGGAAGGGAATCCGATGGGCGGCGGTGATCCCGGCGGCGAAATCGAGGCAGTCTCCTACCCTGGCACCGGCCGCCAGGGATTTCTGGTTGGCCTTGAGGATCACCGGACCATCGGCCATCGGTTCGGAGAAGGGGATCTGCAACTCGATCAGGTCGACGCCGTTATCGACCATCTGCCTGATCACTTCCCGGTTAACCTCAAAGGAGGGATAGCCCAGAACCAGATGGGTCATCAGCAAAATGTCTTTTTCGGCTCTTTGCTTGCGGAGATATTCAGTCAGCTGCATATGCACGGCCTTTGTTGATGATGAATTGTTTCCAGGACGGATCATTAAAGGCGTCGGCGATGGTGAAGATGTCCTTGTCGCCCCGGCCCGACATGTTGATGATCAGCGCTTCATCGCGCTCCATGGCCGGAGCCTCCTTGAAGGCCTGCACAAATGCGTGGGCGGACTCCAGGGCCGGGATAATCCCTTCCCGCCGCATGGTCAATTCCAGGGCCGCCATCACTTCCCGGTCGGTCGCGGCCGTGAAACGGACCCGCTCTTTTTCCCAGAGATCGCTGAGGATGGGTGAGACCCCGACATAATCGAGCCCCGCGGCCACCGAATGGGTATCGCGCATCTGGCCGTCGGAGTTCTGCAGGAACATGGTCTTGTAACCCTGGGCCACTCCGGCCGAACCGTCGCCTCCCGCCAGCCGGGCCGCGTGCTGGCCGGTTTCGACCCCGTGCCCCCCCGCCTCGACCCCGATCAATTCCACTTCCGCGTCCTCGAGAAAGCCCTGGAAAACACCCATGGCGTTGGAGCCCCCGCCCACACAGGCAAAAACCCGGGCCGGCAGGCGGCCGTGAGCCGCGAGGATCTGCCGGCGGGCCTCCCGACCGATTATGGACTGAAACCAGGCCACCATTTCCGGGAAGGGATGCGGGCCGCAGACCGTCCCCATTACATAGTGGGTATCGTCCATGGAGGTGACCCAGTCGCGAAAGGCCTCGTTGATGGCGTCTTTCAGGGTTCGGGAGCCGCTGGTCACCGGGATGACGGTGGCGCCCATTTTCTCCATCCAGAAGACGTTGGGGCGCTGGCGCATCACATCGTTCTCGCCCATGTAGATCGTGCATTCCAAGCCGAATTTGGCCGCCATGGTCGCGGTGGCGACTCCGTGCTGGCCGGCGCCGGTCTCGGCGATTACCCTTTTCTTGCCCATTCTCTTGACCAGCAATCCCTGACCCATGACGTTGTTGGCCTTGTGGGCTCCGGTATGGTTAAGATCTTCACGTTTGATATAGATCCTGGCGCCGCCGAAATGATCGCTCAGGTTGGCGGCGTAGGTCAGGGGCGTGGGCCGGCAGGAGTAGGAGGCCATCAGCTGCACGTATTCATTCCAGAAATCGGGATCGTGCCTGACCTCCGCGAAGGCTCTGCCCAGCTCGCGAAACGTCTCATAGAGGACTTCGGGGATAAATGCGCCGCCCCACTGGCCGTAATAACCTTTCTTGTTCATTATGTTTATCAACCTTGATGGCGTCGTAAAAAGCGGGGATTTCCATAATGTCATTTCGACCAACGGGAGAAATCTTAATAGTTCCAATGGGTTAAAGAACAAGATTTCTCACATCCGTTCGAAATGACAGCTTTCTTCGACTTGTTGCGAACCTGAAGATTTGGTCCGCGAGTTATTTAGGGGCCGTTAAGAAATAACCTGAACTTTTTATCCATTTCTTTACGGCCCCTTATGCCGTTCATGAACAAAAAAAGTATGATTTATTTTTGAACGACGGCTTAGAACGTCCGGGAATTGCCTATTTTAGCGTTTTTTCATGGGTTTTTCAAATACCATTTTTACGGAGGGGAGACTGCCCCGGCCTGAATTCCGTTTCCTGACCGGTTGAGAACCTTTGCCAGGTCATTGATGCTGCGTCCGAACTCTTCCCTGATCAGGTTCATGTCGAGGCGGAATGCCAGCTGGGCGGGATGATTTTTTAAGGGAGATACAAATTCGACGCCCTGGCCGCCGTCCGATTCGGGCCGGGAAACCATGAACAGGCGGGGGTACATGCCGTTTTCCGGGCCATTTTCCGAAAATCCGATGCCCTCGTAGGCTTGGCCGGCAAATCCGGTGCTGCCGGGCCGAGCCGGGTGATAGCCGCAGAAAATCTTTTTATCGTCGCCGATGATCAGGGCGCCGGTTACTCCGTAAAATTCGGGGTGGAAGAGGCTGAAATAATCCGCCAGAACCTGGCGGGCCTCATCGGCTGACTTGGCGGTAAGTGCGGGAGTCAGGGCCAATTCCAGGGCTTCAGTGTCCAGGTTGAGACGATTAAGCACCGGTTCATTATAAAGATATCCGGCCCTGAGCAGGCTTGATGGGGGTGAAATCGCCAACTGCCGCCAGCACAGCCAACCGCTGAGCAGGGCCAGGACGAGGACCAGCGGCAGCAGCCAGTTTTTGACCAGCCGCTGTTTTTTGGCAAGTTTGCGAAGCGAGGTGACGTCCCGGCCCAGGAACAGATAGCCCTGGATGTTGTCGTGGGGATCTTTCAATATGGTGGTACTGGTCGAGACGAAGAACCAATCTTTTTCGGGATGATTTATCTTGAGGGTTTTTTCACGGATTGCCCCTTTCGCTTCAAGCTCGGCCATGAACTGTTTAAAGGAGGCCTGGTTGTCGTAAATGTCATCGATTAAATTGCCGCTCATCTGCTGCCAGGAGCGGCCGTACAGTTTTTCGGCGGCCTGATTCCAGGAGCGGACCGTGTGCGCGGCATCGGTCATGATGACCGCATCGGGCATCTGGTCGCAGAAGGCCCGGAAGCCTTGGGCGACGTTGGTGGTTTCGTAGAGACGGTTTGCGAGGTTGCGGGCCAGCTGTCTGGCGAACCCGGGAAATTGATGCCAGATCCGTTCGACCTCGGCATTGGGCAGACAGAGGAATCTGGTATCCTCGGTTGCGGAGATCACCGAGGCGATCCGCACGGTGCCGAGCAGGAAGGACAGTTCCCCGAAAAAGGCGCCGGGCTGGTTGATCTCGTGGATCTTCTTGCCGCCCTTGATTACCTCAAGGCGGCCTTCAATCAGGATATAAAGGCAGTCGGCCCGGTCTCCCTCGGTGAGAATGGTGAAACCGGTGGGGCAGCTTCTCACGTATTGGCGCAGTTCCGGGTGTTCGAAGATTTCCATCATGGTTCAATCCGGTTTCGAGCCTGTCGGCAGGCTTCGGCAAAATCCTCGGGGTAATGGCCGTTGACCCAGCGCTGCTGGGCCTCGCTGAAAGTGCCCGGCGATTCGGGCAGTTTCGGTAAAAATGAGTAGAGCAGTCTTTGGTCCCGGTCGGGGGCATCGAATCTTTTCGGAAATTCGATGGTGGTCACCATCCTCGCCCCCATGGCGTCGAGGGTTTTCATCGCTATCAGCATGGTCCGGTCCAGGGATTTACGGGTGGCGGAGTCCGCCTCGATGATATTGCCGATCTCGCCGAGGCAGATCAGCTGCAGCTCCCATTGGGAGGTTTGGGCCTTGGGGACAAAGAGCATAACGTTTTCGTCCTGGTGGACAATCAGGCTGGCCGGTCCGGATTTTCCGCCGTCGGTTCTGGTGTTGGCCCGGATTGCGGCCAGATAGGAGACGAAGAAATCCCGGCCGGTTGTTTCCCGAAAACGCTCGGCGCAGTCGGCCGCCAGATCGCCGCATCCGTAAGCGGGCTGGAGGCTCCCGTCGCCCGTGGCTATATCCGCCGGGATCAGGGCGAACTGCTGGTGGATCTGCTGGTGGGAGGCATGGAGGCGGTAGAGGGTCGGAGCGAAATCGAATCCGTAGTTCCAGCCCCAGAGGGTGGTATTGAATCGCAGGGGCGGGGCGGGTTTTTCCCTGAGCCGCTTAATGATCAAGCTCCGCAGGCTCTCAAGCTCCTCGTCGGTCAGCGACCTGCGCGGAGGCGGTGGTTCGAGCCCCAGCTGATCCCCCATGCGCAGAAAGGTCCGCTGGTAATAGAGGCGGCGCAGCCCGGAGATATCTTTCTCGCTCAACTCGCCGACCGAATATCTGCTCGAGTCATCCGCCATGTTCGATGCGTAGTGGCCCCAGGCGATGTAGCTGTTGCGCCGCAGATATTCGAAGACGTGGCTGCCGGCATCGGCTGATCGCGCTTCTCCGACGATTTCGCTGCCGCCCTGTGCGCCCGGCCTCAGGACCATGGCTTGCTTGTAGGGCAAGGGCAGGCTGGGATTGTTGGCCACGGCCTCGAAGAGGGGGTGGTTGTGGATCAGCGGGCGAAGCTTGCTTTCGCGGTTTGTTTCGTAGAAAAGGCCGAGGGGGCGGTTTTCGCGATCAATCACAAGGGAGCAGGATATTTCGGCCAAGCGGATCAGGTCGGCCGGATCGTTTGAGGTGGTGGCGGCGGCCAGCAGCATCGGCTCCGGCAGTTTCCGGAAGGCCCGGCTTATTTGATCGGGATCATCGCTGCCGATTATTCCGGCGAGGCTGGTTGAAAGAGAAATAGTCGGCCGGGGCGGCAGATTTATGGAAGATGGATCGGCGGCCCGCTTGTCGGCCCAGTCTTTTTTTATGTAAGTCGCGCCGCGGAAGGAAAAGGGATTGGGGATCTCGAAGATCCAGGCGGTCTTTGCGACGTCGAGATCACCGGCCGGGAAATTTATGCGGTTGTCTATCGGCCCGCCGTGCTCGATTCGGCCATCCCTGGCGCGGCCGAGCTCCTCGATGTAATCGTTTTCCCGTTGATTGGCGACCTTGAAGAAGGGTTTATGAATTCCAACGATGAAGCGGTTTTCCGGGCTGACCCAGTTGCGGAGCTTCATGGTTTAGCGCTCTCCCTTGTTTAAACGTTAGCGTCGCTTTTGGAACGGTCACTGATTCAGGTCATGAATAGAAAAAGTCATGACGGAGCACCCCGCTTATTTTAGGGGATGGCGCCCTGAAAAACAAGTTAAAACGGCTGGTTGCCAATCCCCTGATTCCTTAGACGGTTAAATTGTCCCGTCGCCGTGCAGGGCGTCCGCTGACTGATTTTGGAAATCCGTTCAGGGTTCGGGGGTCGGCTCCGAAAGAAGTTCGAGCAGCTCCTCCCTGTTCAATCTCTTGATCACAGCGGCATCGTCCTGTCTGACCAGGTGATTGGCCAGGTTCTTCTTTTTGGCGATCATCTGGTTGATCTTCTCTTCGAGGGTGCCGATGGTGATCAGCTTGAAGACCTGTACCACGTTTTTCTGGCCCATCCGGTGGACCCTGGCGGTGGCCTGGTCCTCACGGGCCGCGTTCCACCAGCGGTCGTAATGGATGACGGCCTGGGCGGCGGTCAGGTCCACGCCGACTCCCCCGGCCAAAAGGCTGGCGGAAAATACCCGGCAGGAGTCGTCGGTGTTGAAGCGCTTGATCATCTGATGCCTGACCCCCATGGGCATATTCCCTCGCAAACCGCAGAAAGAGATCTTGCTGGCGGTAAGATGATTTTCGATCAAATCCAGCATCCTCGTGTAATGACTGAAGATCACCACCTTGATCCCCGATTCAAGGCACTCGTTCAAAAGCTCCACGAAAAGGTCCCATTTGCCGCTCTTATACCGGGTCGGATCGGTACACTCCTTGAGAAGGCAAGGATGATCGCAGATCTGCTTGAGATAGTTGATCACGGCCAGCAGCTCCATGTAGGGCAGCTTGCTTTCATTCTGATCCGACGACAGCATTTCCAAAATGGTTCTGACCCGGCCGCTGGTCAGCTCCCGGTAGAGGGTGATCTGGTCGTCGCTCAATTCGCAGTGCCTGATGTCCTCGATGATCTCGGGCAGCTCGGTCAGGACCTGTTCCCGGGAGCGTCGCAGCATGAAGGGATTGATCAGCCGGGCCAGGGATTCTTTGGCGTCATTCCTGTCGTTGGTTTCAAGGGGGTCGATATATTTTGTCTTGAAATCCCGGTTGCTGCCCAGGTAGCCCGGCAGGCAGATATCGAAAATTGACTTCAGATCGTGGACCGAATTTTCGAGAGGGGTGCCGGTCATGCCGATAATGATTCGGCCGTTCAGTTGGGCGGCGGCCTTGTAAACGTCGGTTTTCCGGTTCTTCAGATTCTGGATCTCATCGAAGATGATCACCCCGAAACCTAGCTCGGCCAGGGTTTGGGCGTCCCTTCTGATTATTCCATAAGTGGAAATGTAGATGTTGTTGCCGTTAGCCTTGTCCAGGTCCCGGCGGCTGCCGTGATAGACATAATGGGACAGCTCCGGAAAGAATTTCTCGATTTTTTCCACCCAGTGCGGGACGACGGTGGCCGGGCAGACGATCAGGAAGCGGGCCGTTTTGTTTTTGACCAGGATCGCCTGTAAGAGAGCGAGGGCCTGGTGGGTCTTGCCAAGCCCCATGTCGTCTGCCAGGATGCCGGCCAAACCGTTCCTGTATAAATGATAAAGCCAGGAAACCCCGTGCCTCTGGTAGTCGCGCAGGTGCTTCGGCATCTTCCCGGGCAGATCCTCTTCCTGCCAGCGCTCGATGTCGAGGAGATTTCGTAGCTGGTCTCGTCCCCCGGAAATGTTCCTGGGCAGCTCCAGATCGGGGATCAGGGCGGAGAGCCTGATCATTTCCCGCCTGGTAAGGCGCACTCCTTTTACCTTGTCCTGCCCGTCTCGCCATAACCGCTCTTCGCCGAGATTGTGAAACCAGTCCAGGGGGCTGTCCGTCAGTTTCAGCCATTTTTTGCCGCCCGGCATATACTTTTTTTTCTCTATCCTGGAAGAGAGCAGTTCTGCCAGGGAGATGTGGCGGGCGCCGAGGCCGTAATGGCCGGAGAGGTAACACCAGTCGTCGTCGGCGGCAAAGGAACCGACTTCAAGCCGGTCCGGCATCTCGATGAGATCGAGATCCCTGAGATCGGGATTGACCTCGTTTTCCGGGGCGCTGATGGCCTGGTGATACTGACTCAATAATTCCGGGACCTTATTGGCACCAATGGTCAGCGGACGATCCCTGCGGTTTTCCGGGATGGTGTGTTCGGCATCCTGTTCCAGGACCGGTAGAAAGCCTTCGTTTTCCAGATAGTAATAACGGCCGTATTGGCGGTCCTTCAGGTTATGACGGTTCACCATCCTGCCATCGGCCAGCTGGATAAGGGATGAGACCACCATGTCGCCATTTCCGGCCAGGTCCATTTTGGTCAGGGCTCTGGCCGCGGGCAGCAGAAAAGAGCCGCTGCCGCTCTCGTCAAGAACATCGATCAGCTCGGGGGTCTTGGCCCTGGGAATAATCATCCTGAATATCTCGCGGTCTTCGGCGGGAGAGGCGGCAACCAGGCTGAAAAGTCCGTCCCTGCCGGGACCGGTGATCGCCAGATTGTCGGGGGCGATATCCAGGCAGAGTTTCGCGGCCAGCCACATCCAGATCGATTCGTCCCGCTTCTGGGCGGGGGAGCGTTTACCAAAGGAGTTGAGTTCGACTTCGGCCGTGGTCCTGTTGATATCCACCAGGGTATTGCGCAGGTCGATAACCTCGGGCGGAATATCCTCGCCGAGCCCAGATTCGAGCCATTTCTGTCGGCGGCCGAACAGAGCGGCGGCCACCGCCATGGTCTCCCGGTCAAGCCGCCAGATCACCCAGGGACGTCCGTCGATACCAGGGATCGTTAAAAGCCAGCCGCCGTCTTCGCTTGTGCTGGTGACCTCGAGCATCTGGTCTCGGCCGAACAATTCATAGAGAATCCGGCCGACCACGTACCAGGGGCTTTTGGTGAATAAGAAGGGTATCGGCGCCTCGCTCTCCGGCCGATTGCCGGGGCTCTCTTTCATCTTCAGGATAAGGGCCGCGATATGCGGGCAGTGGCCGGCCCGGTTTTCGGCGCTTGCCGCGCATAATTCGCAGTCGGCGGTGACGATTTGCCGTTCCGGCGGAATTTCCGGGTGGTTGGCAAGAGAGAGGCAGGCGATGCCTGTCCGGGAGCCCTCCTTGAATAGCGCGCCTGCCGAGGTTCTGAAAAACATGAAAAACTGCATGTGCTCCTCCAGGAGCATTTCCCGGCCGCTTTGCCGGATTACCTCATCATCCGGGCAAGAAAGAAACGACGAGCTTGCATCCTTGTTTCGGTGGGGCGCGAAGTCGCGGAGATTATCCGGGTTAAAGCCGCCGACCGGATTTTCCTGTTCATGGAGGATGAAAACATAATCGAAGATGTGGGCCAGGAAGAGTCCCAGATTCATCTCTCGCAGCCCTTCGGTCTTGAGTAGAGTGCTTATTCCGGTCTCAAGGAGTTCGCCAAGGGTGGCGATGCCTGCCAGATCAATGGCCTTGTGCATCGACGAGGGGAGGAGCATGTTCCTGGTCGAGGTGGAGAGAAGTTCACCGGAAAGGAGGACCCGGCAGCCGTTGAGCCGGAAGATCGCGTCGGCGACGGTTTTTTCGTGGGTCGCGGGTTGAAAATCCTTGATCCCCGTTCTGGTCAGTTCAGGGTGGCCGAGGGCGGTGCAGCCGGTGGCAATCACCCGGTTTTCCAAGTCAACCCCGCCGTTTTTCCGTGAACTTATCCGTCCGGTCAGAGCGGCGCGGAAGGCCTCTTTTACGGTGGTAAAGCCCATTTTGTTCAAGCGTTCGTTGTTGCGCGGCGGCAGGGGCAGAACATGGACCGGGGAATTCAGAAACTGTTGCCGGGCGGACAGCTGACTGCCCTTATTGCCGGGTTTTTTTCTCATAAGCGACTTTGGCTAATACTCTCTGGTTTTTTGACTGGTCTGCATGGCGAAACACCTAATTTTACTGCTGAAGAGTATGCCATGCAAGGTAAAATCTTTTTTTGTTGTTTGTTGCCCGCCCCGGAATCGGCGGAAGGAAAAAAGAAGATTTATATCCGGCTTGAATATCGGGGCAGGAACAAAACCCCGGAGGCGCAAAAATGATCGTCAATCTGGATTTTTGGCGCTATGGTGTGGCCTGGTATCAAAGTCTTCAGATACAATGTGCGGCAGCGCGGGAGCCTGGCAACATTCAGCGACGCCATCATCCGTGAGGGTCCATGCCTTTATATCTTTATACAAGTAACCGGCTTGAAAAGCTGGCCGCCGTTTTCGCGGAACTGGTCGCGGCCGACCCCTTGCCCCCCTTGATCCCGGAAACGGTAATCCTGCAGAGCGGCGGCATGGCCCGCTGGCTTAACATGCGGCTGGCCGAGCGGCTCGGGGTCAGCGCCAATATCGTCTTCCCGTTCCCGAACGGTTTTGTCGGCGACCTGTTCGAGACCCTCCTGCCCGAGTCGGCCTCGTCCAGAAAACTTGATAAACGGATGCTCCAGTGGCAGTTGATGCGGGTTCTGCCGGAACTGCTCGGCAGACCGGAATTCCAGGTCCTGGAGGACTATCTGGCCGGGGATCGCGATCTGAAAAGATATCAGCTGGCCGGACGGCTGGCCGATCTTTTTGACCAGTACACGATATTCCGGCCGGAGATGATTCTTGACTGGGAGGAGGGGGGCGGCGACTCCTGGCAGGCCTTGCTCTGGCGGGAGCTGATCACCAGGGAGGACTGCCTGGCCGGAGTTGCCAACCGGGCCCGCCTCCAAAAACAATCTCTGGAAATTTTGGACCGGCCGTCCCCTGCGACCGCGGCCGCACCGTCCCGGCTGACGGTCTTCGGTCTTTCCACCATTCCCCCCTATTATCTGAAGATATTTGCCGCCCTGGCCCGGGAATTAGACGTCCATATCTTTTTCTTGAACCCCTGCCGGGAATACTGGGGCGATATCGTCTCCGAGAAGACCATGGCGCGGCTGAGCGGCAGGCACCCCGCCGGCGCCGAGCTCTATCTGACCCAGGGCAACCCCCTTCTGGCCTCCACCGGTCTGCAGGGCCGAGAACTGTTGAGTCTGCTGCTGGAGTTCGATTTCGCCGGCGAACTTGAACCGTTTGTCGAGCCCGGGGCGGAGCAGGGGGCTGACTGCATGTTGACGGCGGTTCAGGGTGATATCCTTGACCTGCGGGACGGCTCCCCCCGTCCCGGCCGGGAGCTTGCCGATGACGACCGTTCGATCATGGTCCACTCCTGTCACAGCCCGATGCGCGAACTGGAGGTTCTCCACGATCAGCTGCTCGGCATGTTCGAGGAGTTCGCCGATCTCGGCCCCCATGAGATTATTGTGATGACCCCCGATATCGAAGCGTACGGGCCGCTGATCGACGCGCTCTTTGGGAGCAGGAAGGTGGTCGACGGCCGTAATCTCCCCTTTTCGATCGCCGATCGCAGTCTCAAGCGGGAGGGCACCCTGTTCAACGCCTTTCTGCATCTCCTGGAGCTGGCCGGGGGCCGCATGGAAGTCAGCCGGGTCATGGCGGCGCTGGAAAAGGAGCCGGTGCGGGGCCGCTTCGCTTTGTCCCTGAAGGATCTCGAGTTAATCGAAAAATGGATTACCGGGGTCAACATCAGGTGGGGAATCGACGGCGAGGACCGCCGTAGGCTGGGCTTACCGGCAACGGTCGAGAATACCTGGCGCTTCGGCATCGACCGGCTGCTGCTCGGCTATGCCATGCTCGGCCGCAATCGCCGCGATTTCGCCGGGATTATGCCCTTTGACGATCTGGAGGGCGGCCAGGTCGAGACCCTGGGCCGCTTCCTTGACTTCGCTACCGGACTCTTCACCCATGTCCGGCGGCTCAACGGGAAAAGATCCCTGGCCGACTGGGCCGACATTTTGCTCGTCATCTTCAGGGGATTTCTGGAAGTGGCCGATGAACAGGAGGGCGAGGGGCAGTTTATCGTCGGGGCTCTCAG
>JBHEOZ010000389.1:0-1152 GCA_046260555.1 Desulfurivibrionaceae bacterium | reverse complement strand
TGTACACCCGACAAGATTCGAACTTGTAACCGCCTGATTCGTAGTCAGGTACTCTATCCAGTTGAGCTACGGGTGCAGATAAGATTTTTGTTTAAAGATAATAGATGATAGGGGATACCTATTATCTAAGATCTTTCATCTAATATCTAAAAAAGTACGCCCGGAAGGATTCTGCCAAAGGCATCCCTGCGGGGGAACCCATCAACCTTCTGATCCGAAGTCAGACCATTGGTTTAATACTTGGTACGCCCGGAAGGATTTGAACCCTCAGCCTTCTGATCCGAAGTCAGACGCTCTATCCAGTTGAGCTACGGGCGCTTATGGTGATTTAGAATGTCAATAAAAAGTGTACGCCCGACAAGATTTGAACTTGTAACCGCCTGATTCGTAGTCAGGTACTCTATCCAGTTGAGCTACGGGCGCAGATGATTTCGAAAAAGACATCAATAAAAAAACAGTAAATAAAAAACCGATGGTGTTTAAACAACTAACCGTCCCGAAGCCTCGGGATACTCTATCCAGTTGAACTACGGGCGCCGAAAATCGTTAAGACATCAAAAATAAGCCTTTTATATTTTCAATACAACCCTGCAGCAGATCATTATAATAATTGCAACAAGTGAAATGAGTTCTTCAAATAATTGCCCAAAGTTTTGCTCTGTATTCTGTAACATATAGTAATAAAACAGCTACAGCGATGGAGAAAAATTTGGATACTTTTTTTATAAACGACAAGGAAGGCAAGCCATTGTTTACAAGGGTTTGGAAACCGCTTACGAATCATCCTAAAGCGATCATGCAAATTATCCATGGGATGGGTGAACACAGCGGCAGATATAGCCATGTGGGCAGGTACTTTTCTGAGCGTGGTTTTATCGTAGTGGCTCATGATCACCGGGGACACGGACATACCGACCCGGATCATCTCGGCCATCTCAATCACGGAAAGGGACTGGATATTGTCGTTGAGAATATTGGAGATGTAAAACACAGAATGTCCAAAGAGTATCCGGAGCTTCCGGTTATTATGCTGGGACATAGTATGGGCTCATTTTGTCTGCAGCGGTACTTTCAGTTATTTGATGACTGCGCAGATGCTATCGTCTACTCGGGCAGCAATGGGAAACCGCCGGCCATGCTTCAATTTGGAAT
>JBHEOZ010000388.1:0-1160 GCA_046260555.1 Desulfurivibrionaceae bacterium | reverse complement strand
ATATAATACCCGTAAGGAGACAAGAAAATGCCTATCGCGAAAATACTGGAAAGCTCCCGTGAGTTTGAGATTCAGGCCTACAAAAAGCCCAAGGACATCCGGCAGATGAGCCTGAGCCATGTCGCGTTCTCCGGCACCCCATTCCACCATCCCCACGATAGCGAGAAGCTGGTGCTGCTGGCCGATCCGTTCAGTTCGAATACGCTGTATTACGAATTCTTCACCAAGGACATCTCGTTTGCCGAACACCTTGAGAACATGGTGGATGCCGAAGGAAGAACCCTGAACCTCGTAAGGCTATGGGTCAAGAAGCAGAGCGTCGGCATCCGCTGCACTCCTTTTATAGTGGATGACACCCGGCTGCGTTGATCCGAATGGCGCCCCTCGACAGGCTCGGGATGAGCGGGCTTTGGCAGGATCACGGAACCGGCTCCCCGCCCCGTGATCCTGCCGGTTCAGCCGCTTATCCGGACCGCTTGCCTTCCGGCGATATCTTATCGCCTTTCAAATCCTTTTCGAACAGGGCCGAGCCGCGCTGCATGGCGCAGAAGTCGCCGCACATCGTGCAGGTCCGGCTGTCGGACGGCGTCCGGCCGGCCCGGACCTCCCTGGCCTTTTCGGGGAACATCAAGAGCCGCATATGGTCTTCCCAGCGCATATCCCGGCGGGCCAGGGCCACCTGTTTTTCATGCTCGCGGCGCTCCGGGTATTTGGCGATATCGCCGATCCGGGCGGCAAGGCGGGTGGCCCGCACCCCTTCCCGGACGTCCGATTCATTGGGCAGGGCCAGATGCTCGGCCGGGGTGATGTAGCAGATCAGATCGGCGCCGTAGCGGGCCGAGTTGGCCGCGCCGATGGCGGCGGTAATGTGGTCGTAGCCGGCGCCGCTGTCGGCGGGCAGCGGGCCGAGGACGTAATAGGGGGCGTTGCCGCTCATCCTTTTCTCCAGCATGATATTGCCCTCGATTTCGTCAAGGGGCACATGGCCCGGCCCCTCGACCATCATCTGGCAGCCCATCTCCCGGCCCAGTTCGGCGAGTTCGCAGTTGACGATCATCTCGGCCATCTGGGCCCGGTCGTGGCTGTCGTGGATCGCCCCGGCCCGGATCCCGTTGCCGAGGGAGAGAACGGCGTCGTATTTCTTCATCAGGGCGCAGACC
>JBHEOZ010000387.1:0-1181 GCA_046260555.1 Desulfurivibrionaceae bacterium | reverse complement strand
GAGCAGCTGACTTATGTTGTCGATTAGTTCCATCTAACCCTTCGCAAGACGATATAAATTGATTTTCTTACATTTAACATATTTCCAAAACAGTTTGACACCTGCACTCAGAGTCACCAAAAAAAGGTTGGGACAGGCTTGGGAGAGGGACAAGCTCGACATAAGAAAAAACCAGCAAAAAACCACGGTCAGGTCTTGAAATGCCTTTTTCGCCATGTTGTTTTGACCCCTTGCTCGCCAGTCAAGATATTTCCAAACATGTGTGCCTACCTTACCCTCACCTAAAAGTTCATGCAAACAGAGATATTGGCGAAGCATAAGTTTTTGAGCCAATTTAGCGAGCCCCTACCGAAAGTGCTTTTCGTAAGGATTTCAAATATTTCATATAATTGGCATAATGCCAAACCTGGAACCGAATCCCTCCCGGAGCGGGCAATGATCCAGGTTGGTCTTCATCTCAAACTCCAACTGCGCTGTTTGGCTGGAAATAATTTATTAAAATTATTTTGCCTGTTAGAATGAACGCTATATAAACTTTTACAATCAGGTGAAATGATGGACGAGATAGACAATGTTGTGGACCAACTCTTCGGGCCGTATAAAGTAGATCCTAAAACCGTTGCCAAAGAGAAGAAGGAAATCCCTCTGGTACACGATAAGACACAACAGATTCCTGCTCCGGGCAAGCGTGAGGTCGATGAGATCAAGGAGCTTACCTCAAAAATGCTCAAACGGTTGAATCAGGCCGTCAGGTCCGAAAGCTGGGGGCACCGGCTCTACTATTCCCACCAGTTCCTGCAGATAGCGATGAGTATCTCCAGAAGGGTTACCAAAAAAAACTGACAACCTCGCCCCGTGAGGTTTCTCCAAGCAGGGAGATGCCAGGGGGAGTATGGAATGCCCCAGCCCTTCTTTCAAAGAAGGCCGTTGATTGAACGGCAAGGCGGACTTTGTGCTTTATTAATAATCTTTAGCCATCAAATATCCCGCACAAAATTCTCAAATCCTAATGGTGCCATTAAACTCTCTGTTCGAACAAGTTAGGTGGCCCGGGAATCGGGGCTCTTTTTTTTCCGCTTGTGGCCGCCGATTTTTTTGCGATAAAGTTTTAGGAGCCGTCAGGAAATAACATGGCCATTTTCGAGCCTTCTTATACGGCTCCTTATGCCGTCTTGGCGTAC
>JBHEOZ010000386.1:0-1193 GCA_046260555.1 Desulfurivibrionaceae bacterium | reverse complement strand
CCCATGACCACGGCGTCAAGATATACGTGACCGTCAATATCCTCGCCCATAATCGCGATTTCGCCGACCTGCCCCCTTACCTGGAAAGCCTCGGTGCAGCGCAGGTCGACGGCCTGATCGTCTCCGATCCCGGCATCATGCGGATGGCCCGAAACACCGTACCCGGCCTGCCGATCCACCTCTCCACCCAGGCCAACGTCACCAATCTGGAGAGTGCCCGCTTCTGGCAGGAGCAGGGGGTAAAGAGGATCAACGCCGCCCGCGAGCTTTCCCTGGCCGAGATCACCGAGATCAGAAACGGCACCGATCTCGAGATCGAGGTCTTCGCCCACGGCGCCCTCTGCATCTCCTATTCGGGCCGCTGCATGCTGTCCAATTACATGACCGGTCGTGACGCCAATCAGGGCAATTGCGCCCATCCCTGCCGCTACAGCTACAAACTGATCGAAGAGAAACGGCCCGGCCAGTATTTTCCGGTCGAGGAAGACCAGCGGGGCACCTACATCTTCAACTCCCGCGACCTCTGCCTGCTGAACCGGCTGCCGGAGTTGATCGGCGCCGGAGTCGACTGCCTGAAGATCGAAGGACGGATGAAGACCATCTACTATACCGGCGCGGTGACCAGGGTCTACCGGGCCGCCCTCGACCATCTTTATGACAACTGGCCAGAAACCGGCCTGCCGGTCCTCGACGGGAAATTCATGGCCGAATTGAAAAAAGTCGGCTCCCGGGGCTATACCGAAAATTTCCTGAGCGACCCGCCCGAGCGCAAGGACATGCTCTACGACGAATCGCATCTGGCCCCGACCCATCACCCGGCCGGCATTGTCGTCGAAGGCGGCGACAACCCTTTGATCGATATCAGGAATCCCCTCCTGCCGGGGCAGACCGTCGAATATCTCGGCCGGCGCCTGGCCTCCAGTTCCCACCGGGTCATCGAGATCATCGATGCGGAAGGGGTCCGCCTCGAAAAAGCCAACCCCGGCAACCTGGTCCGCCTGATCACCGAACCGCGGCCGGACAACTGGCGGGCCGGCGCTCTTTTGCGTAAGGAAGTGCGGCAAGCCGCGGATTAATGGCGTCGCAAAAAGTCGGGATTGCCATAATGTCATTTCGACCAACAGGAGAAATCTTAACAGTTCAATTGGTTAAAGCTGAGTTGAGTAGCTTGTCTGCTTTTATGCCCTTTAGGG
>JBHEOZ010000385.1:0-1195 GCA_046260555.1 Desulfurivibrionaceae bacterium | reverse complement strand
AATTATATGTGTCTCGCCTCTGTGGTGCCGTGGCTCGGGAAGGGTCGGCGAAAGTTGCCGGTCAGGTTATGGTCCACGCACAGAAAATTGGCGAGCTCTCTGGAATCGCTTCTTTTTTTCTTCACGAAGCGGAAGTCGTATTCCAGCGCGTCACCTTTTTCCCTGATTCCGGAGACCATGGCGGGGATGCGCAGATTAACCTTGCCGGCCTTACCGCGCTTTTTTTCGTCAAGCAGGCACAATCCCGCTTTCACCACTTCCCCGACGGGCAACAGTTCGGTGGTGGTCGCGGCGAAACCCCTGGTGCTGATGCTCCGGATGATTCCGTCATGGCGCTCGTCTCCCCTGATCAACAAACACGGCATCGGGGTGGAGACCCTTAAACGATAGCCTTCCCACCGTATCTTCACCAGCCTTTCGGCGCCTTCCATCAGCTTGGCAAGGCCCAGGGCGACGCCGCCGGAGAAATGGCTCTTGCCGTTGCTTATCCTGAGTTTGACCCGGAGTATCGCCGTGGCCTGGAAAACGAAGAGGGCGTAGAGCACCGCGTAAGCAAGGAAGACCGCCATCAGGTAGTAATGGGGGATTCGCAGAACCGCCCCGGCTAACCCTATGATCGAAAGGAACAGGGAGATGGTGATAATGGTATAGGCCGAATGCCTTTTGGTGAAGCCGAAGCGGAGGAGCAGGTGGTGAAAATGGGTCTTGTCGGCATGGAAGGGGCTTTTCTGCCTGGTCATCCTCTTGGTCATCACCGTCAGGGTATCCGTCACCGGTACCGCCATAATCAGCAAAACGGTGACGGGAGGCACCAGCCCCCGGCCCGATTGCGAAAGAACAATACCGATGAAGACCAGGGAGAAGCCGAGGGTGAGGCTGCCGGCGTCGCCCATGAAGAGCGAGGCGGGATGCCAGTTGTACCTCAGGAAAACGATCAGGGCGCCGCAGAAGGCGAGGCTGAGCAGCATCAGGTTGGGCTGGCCGTTCAGGTGGGCGAGATACGAAAATGAAGCAAAAGCGGCGAGGGCCAGACCGCCGGCCAGGCCGTCAAGGCCGTCAGCCATGTTTACCGCATTGATTACCCCGATCCCGGCCAGAAAGGTTATCGGCAGGGCCAGGAAGCCGAGGTGGATCTGGAGGCCGGGCAGGAGCTCCCCGAAAGTCTCGAGCCTGGCTCCACTGAGAAAAACAATCG
>JBHEOZ010000384.1:0-1208 GCA_046260555.1 Desulfurivibrionaceae bacterium | reverse complement strand
ATTTGCCGTCAGAATGGGAGAACTGGCCTCGGAAACCGGGACGACAATTTATGCCTGGGCACTTTTAACGAACCATTATTTATGTTGAGCTCAACATAAATAATGTTATGTGAAGTTCCAGACTATGTGAAGTTAGCTTAGCCATCTTGTTTTTTTCCCCTTCTTTTTACGCTTTTCCCCATTTTTTCTCAAGAATCGCTGCACATTGCACATAATTCCGAGCATGACAATCTTTTTTATAGCCGCCTTCATGAACCGGGCGGTGAAAGGAGGTTGCCATGGCACTGGAATCGGTATTTGTATGTTCGCGGACGATCAGCACGTTGCGAAGTGGCCCCTTGGGGGAGTTCCTGGACGGCTACTGCGACTGGATGTTGGAATGCGGTTTCAAAAGAACCACCGTCCGGAAAAACCTGGCGAATGTATCTCGGCTTAACGCCTATCTTGCCAAACAAAAGGAGCTAGACAAGCGATACTTGTCGGCCGAAGATGTCGGCGGATTTTTCAAGGAATATTCCTTACGCGTCCGGCACGGGGAATTTTCGGAGTATCACCTTCGCCGTATCCGATGGTCGATAAATCGTTTCACTTGCTACCTCCGGCGGCAAAATCGTTTCGAGTCGTTGGTGAACCCCGCGCTCTGGTTGGTGCCAGAAGCATAATGAACATGTTTTTTGAATTTCAAGTCGATTACAGGCATGATATAAAATAAAAAACGAGAATTTAAGTATTTAGAAAAAAGTCATCCCTAAACGTTGGGACACTAGTGCTTCAACTTATTTTATAAAAAAAAGGGATCAACCTTAACGGTTAATCCCTTGAAAACTACTGGCGGGGCCGACGAGACTCGAACTCGCGACCTCCGGCGTGACAGGCCGGCATTCTAACCAACTGAACTACGACCCCAGTATATCTTTTATGGTGGGCGAAACAGGGCTTGAACCTGTGACCCTCGGCTTGTAAGGCCGATGCTCTCCCAGCTGAGCTAACCGCCCCGATAGGAAGGAGTTTTTACCAACTACGCCCCGAATAGTCAATAAAAATACGCATCCGGAAACAATTAATTTCCTGAATCCGTGAGCGTCCGAGAACGGTGCGGATGCAAGGCGGCAATGATGTTGATTATACTAATGGTATACCCAAAAAAAGGGCATAAGTTTCGTACGAGTCCCGCCTTGCGGGACTCAACTCAGCTTTATATCAACGAG
>JBHEOZ010000383.1:0-1217 GCA_046260555.1 Desulfurivibrionaceae bacterium | reverse complement strand
GGTCCGGGGCGTCGCCGATCCCCGGCAAAACCGGGAAAATCCGCCGATGAGATTATTTCGGCGCGGCTTCGACTACCTGCTTCGCCTGGCCCTCTCATTCCGTTTCACCACCATGTTCCTGCTGCTGGCGGCTTTTGCGGCGGCGATGATAATCGCTATCAGCTCCCTGAGCGGCAAATCGAACCTGATCAAGATCGAATTCTTTCCGGACGATTATTCCCTCTACTACGTCGAAGTAAGCGGACCGGTCGGCACCCCCCTCGAAAAAACCTCCGAAGTATTAAAAAGAATTTCCAGGTTGATCGCCGCGGAGGGCCCGGGCATGGCCGAGTCGACGGCGGCCTTCGCCGGTTACTACATCAATGAAGACTTCCAGCCGGTCTGGGGCAATCATCTCGGCCATGTGGCGGTTAATCTGCCCGCCCGAAAAGCGCGGCAATTCGCCGACTACCCCGAAAACGACGTCGTCGCCCATCTCGACTGGGTGCGCCAACACCTGGCCCGGGAATTGCCCGACAGCGAGGGCTACAGTTTGCGGATCAGACCGGAAAAAGACGGGCCGCCGGAAGGCAAGGATGTCAACATCCGGGTCCTGGGCGCCGACCTGGAAGGGGTGGGAGAGCTGGCCGCGGAGATCAAGAACTATCTGGAAAGCGACCCGGTGCTCAGCGGGGAACTGATCGACCTGGATGACAATCAGGGCCGGCCCGGCCGGATCTTTCGTTACGTTATCAAGGATGACCGGGCCGCCGAATACGGACTGAGCAAGGCCCGGGTCGCCAACCTGGCCGCCGCGGTGATCAACGGCCGCAATATCGGGCAGTACCGGTTAAGCGACGAGGATATCGATATCAAACTGAAAATCGACCCGAGCCATATTCAGGAACTGAGCGACACCCTTTCGATCGTCGTCCTGGAGCACCCCAGCGGCCCGGTCCGCCTCGGCGATATCTGCGCGGTCGAAACCTATCTGGAACCGGGCTATCTGAACCGCTTCCAGGGGCAGCGGGCCATAACCCTGACCGCCAACCTCAGGTCCGGCGCGACTCACTCAAGCACCGGGATCGTCAACCTGGTCAAAAATCATTACAACACCGTGCGTGACGATTTTGCCGGGGCGACCCTTAATTTCGCCGAGGAATTCGAATCGACCCGCAACTCCTTCATCTCCCTGACCTACGCCTTTCTGATCGCGATCATGCTGATCTATCTGATCC
>JBHEOZ010000382.1:833-1248 GCA_046260555.1 Desulfurivibrionaceae bacterium | reverse complement strand
GTACACCCTCATGGTTCCTCCTCAACCCACAGAGACATCAACGGAAATTGGTTACAGTCTGTTCAAGCAATTACTTAAAGACGACCAGATTGCCGAAGTGACCCTGGAAGGCGACAGCTTATCGGGATATTTCTTCTCCCCCGTTGCCCTGGCACCGGAACAACGGATCAACGCCGTCACTGAAGAGATTGAGAGCTACGAACACTTTGTGACAGTTCTTCCCCCGGTTGCAGATACGGAACTGCTCCCCCTGCTGGAAGAGCACCGTGTTGACTTTAAAGCAAAAAAAGCCGATGAGCCTCCCTACTGGCTGATCAATCTGCTGCCCTGGCTGATTATCATCGGCATCTGGTTGTTTATTTTAAGTAGCGCCCGCAAACAGGGGGGGCTGACCGGAGGGCTGCTCAACAAGATG
>JBHEOZ010000382.1:0-823 GCA_046260555.1 Desulfurivibrionaceae bacterium | reverse complement strand
AAGCTCTACTCGCACCAGAAATCGCCGATCACCTTTGCCAACGTTGCCGGTCAGGCCGAAGCCAAACAGGAACTGCAGGAGATCATCATCTACCTTCGTCATCCGGAAAAGTTTTCTCGCCTGGGTGGTCAGGTCCCACGCGGGGTACTGCTTACCGGACCACCGGGCACCGGCAAAACCCTGATGGCCAAGGCCGTCGCCGGTGAAGCGGAAGTCCCCTTCTACAGCATCTCAGCATCCCAGTTTATCGAAATGTTCGTCGGGGTCGGCGCCAGCCGCGTGCGCAATCTGTTCAACACCGCGAAAAAGAATGCCCCCAGCATCATTTTTGTCGACGAACTGGACGCTGTTGGCCGGGCCCGCGGAACCGGTCTGGGCCCAGGTCGCTTTGACCGTCTGGTGGTTATCGGTCGCCCCGACTGGCGTGATCGGGTCGAGATTCTCAAGGTTCATACCCGCAAAATGCCCCTGGCCGATGATGTGGATCTGGAGGTGATCGCCAAAGGTACGCCGGGCATGGTTGGTGCTGACCTACGCAGCCTGGTCAACGAAGCTGCTCTTATTGCTGCGCGGGATAATGACGACATGGTCAAAATGGATCATCTGGAACAGGCCAAAGACCGCCAGTTGATGGGGATGGAACGTAGACTGTACATGTCCGATCTCGAACGCCATATCACTGCTGTCCATGAAGCCGGACACGCACTGGTTGCCAAAGCGCTGCCGGATACGGACCCCATCCACAAGATCACCATTATCCCGCGTGGACAGGCGCTCGGGATTACCCAGCAACTCCCGACGGATGATCGTTATCATTATAACC
>JBHEOZ010000381.1:0-1266 GCA_046260555.1 Desulfurivibrionaceae bacterium | reverse complement strand
GGTCAAGGAAGGGGCCGCCGGGCAGAAGTTCAACTACCAGGATCCCAAGACCGGCGACACCCATATCAGCTATCAGAATTCCACCTATCCTGAATGGTTCGGGCGGCAACGAGGCAAGACCCCGTGGCAGGGCAAATGGACCCGTAAGGAATTCACCAGGCTGCTGGATAAGCTCAAAACAGGGCAGGAACTCAACGAGACCGAAAAAGAGCGGGCCGAAGAATTGTACCGGGCGGCGCAGTGGACCGCCGAGAACGACCATGAGTTGACAACCGGCGCTTATGTCGATCAGTTGGAGACCAAAGGCTTCGAACCGGTGTTCGAGTCCAGACCGGCCGTCGACCTGAACCAGGGCGACAAGATTATAGTCGGTCCCGGCAGCGAAGTACCCAGGGATGAATATGTGGTCAAGGGCGTCGATCAGGCGGGTAACGTCATTCTCAAGGACGGTGTTACCCAGAGGATTGACGGCTTCGACCTGCTCAATATCGACGGGATCAAGCGCAGCGGTAAATCGGGGTTCGGCAAGCCGCTCAAAGACGAGGCGCCTCCTTCCGGCGGCGAAGCCGCTCTTTCCTCCTTGGCGACAACGCCGCCGGAAAGGGGGGGTATTGACAGCCGGGGAGGGACAGAGAATGTGGATGCTGGGGGAGGTCAGGGAAAGACTGATCAAAAGGTACAACCTGGAGCCCCGGGCCGGCAACGGCCGGATCCTGGCGGCGATGGATCGGGAGGAGGAGTTGCAGCGCCGGGCGAGGAAGGCCGAAAGATCGAGCGCCGCCGCCCGAAAGCCGAGCCCCGAGGAGTAACGGTCAAGGCGGAGCGGAACAAACCCCTGGCCAGGATCCTCGACCGGCGGGCCATGCTTGACCGCGATCTAGAGGGTATCGATCCGGAGGCAAGGATGAGGATCGTCAGCCGGGTCGAGGACAAACTGCTGGGCGATTACGGGGTCACCGATTTCGCCGATATCGCGGCATTCGCGGGAGAACTTGACGAACTGGGAGTCCCCTACGTTGTTGAGAGGGCGGACGGCGGCAACATGGGCGGGGCCAATGCGGCGCACAACGGCGATCACGCCGCTGCCGACCAGGACATCCGGAAGATATGGGGCGAAATTTACGTTAAGGAGATCAGGGAAGCAGGCGGCGTCATTGCCAGGGATCAGGGCGATGAGTTTATCGCAATCTGGCCGAATTACACGGTCGCCGAAGTAGAGAAAATCAGGGGCGATATTGAAAAGCGGCTCAGGGCCGGGCGTGACGA
>JBHEOZ010000380.1:0-1271 GCA_046260555.1 Desulfurivibrionaceae bacterium | reverse complement strand
GCGCCGACAGACGGCTGAACCGGGCCGCCGCCACCATGAGAACCGCGGTGATCCTGGCCGGCAGCCAGTTGACCAGATCGTCGAGCCGGGCCGGAGCCCAACCGAAATCGAGATAACGCTCGTTCTTATAGCCGAAGATGGAGTCCATGGTATTGACCCCCTTGTAAAGCAGCACCCCGACCGGGCCGCCGACCGCCGCCCAGAAAAGGGGCGCGGTAATCCCGTCCACGGTGTTTTCGGCCACGCTTTCGACGCAGGCCCTGACCACTCCCTGCCGATCGAGTTCCGAGGTATCCCGGCCGACGATCATCCCGACCAGGCGGCGGGCCTCGTCGAGATCGTCCTGTTCCAGGGCCGCGTAGACCCTGCTACTATGGGAGATCAGGTCCCGGGCCGTGAAACAACTATAGAGGATCAGGACCGAGACCAGTTCCCCGACCCGGGGATCAATCAGCGCTGCCAGGCGAATCGCGCCCCAGCCGCCAAGCCCGGTTGCCGCGAGGATCAGGAGGACCGCGCACACCCCGGCCGCCCTTTCAGACCGAACCAGTTTCCGGCAAAGATTCTCGCTCCCCGCCGCCAGCCGACCGATAAGCCGGACCGGATGGGGCAGCCAACGCGGATCACCGAGGATGCTATCGAGAAGCAAGGCCAGAACGATTTGCAGCTCAAGGCTCATTTCAGGCCCAGCAGCCGGTAGATCCGGTCCATATCAAGGGATTCCCTGACAATCCCGGCCAGCCGGTCAAAGGCCGGTTCCAGATCGTAGGGAGCGACCACGCCGCCCAGGGGCTGGAGGTTCCGGGAGCTGCGCAGCATATCGATAAACCAGCGGCGGAAATCATCGTCGTCGAAAATACCGTGCAGATAACTGCCCCAGATCCGGCCGTCTCCGGAGACCGCCCCCGCCTCGCTGCCGTCATCCAGCCGCAGAGCCCGGTCATGGTTCGATACGGTCCGGCCGTGGTGGATCTCGTAACCGTGGACCTTGAGCCTTGAAGGCAGGTGAATCGCGGTTCGGCGGCTCAGGGTTTTCTCCTCAGCCAGGCTGGTAGTCATTTCGAGAATACCCAGAGCCTCGACCACCTCGCCGCTCGATTCGATCCCGAGGGGGTCGGCGATCCTTGCGCCCAGCATCTGGAAGCCGCCGCAGATGCCGATGATATCGAGGCCGGTCCCGGCCGCCAGCTCGATAATCCCCGCGGCCAGACCGCTTTTCCGCAGATAGTTGAGATCGCTGATCACGTTCTTGCTGCCGGGCAGGATCAGGG
>JBHEOZ010000038.1:0-11315 GCA_046260555.1 Desulfurivibrionaceae bacterium | reverse complement strand
GAACTGCATATAGCGATTGACGAAGTGAAGATTTTAAGCGGCTATCTGCCGATTTGCGCTTCCTGCAAGCAGATCAGAGACGACCAGGGGTACTGGACTCAGCTGGAATCATATATCCGTGAGCATTCGGAGGCGGAATTCAGCCACGGCATCTGTCCCGATTGCGCCGATAAGCTTTATCCAGGTTACAATTCCCCAAAGAATAGGTGAGGCCGGAGAGTTTTATTGTTCGGGGGTGCTGACTTTTTCAGGCCCCCGGCGGTCCCCTCCTTGTTCGGTAGATCAGGACCCGCCGAATGGATCGACCTGCCGAGAGAGAGAATTCCGTTGTCGGTAATTCCGAGATCCTCCGGTGGCGGGGAGCAATCAGTATTTCAGTAACTTCAGGATCAGGATCCCCAGTTCATAAAGGAGATAGAGCGGCACTCCCATCAACAGCATGTTCACTATGTCCGGGGTCGGAGTGAGGAGGGCGGCGACGATACTGATGGCGAGGACCGCGTAACGCCGGTTTCTCTCGAAGGCCCGTCGGGGAATCAGCCCGGCCCGGGCCGTGAAAACCATGAAGATCGGCAATTCGAAGATTAACCCGAAGGCCAGGATGAATACTGCCACGAAATTAACGAATTTGCCTACCGAAATCATCGGGGTTAATTCGGCGGACTGGAATTCCAGGAGGAATTTAACCCCGAAGGGCAGGGTCACCGAATAACAGAACCACGCCCCGGCATAGAACAGGAGGCAGGTGGCGATTATGAACCAGAAGCCGGCGGTGCGGGTAAGTTTGAACGGCTTGGCCAGCCCGATCCAGAAAAAGCAGGCAATTATCGGCATCATGGTGAATACGGCGGAGATCAGGGCCAGCTTGACCTGAGCCAGAAAGGGCTCGGCAACGGTAAAAAAGGTGAGTTGCTGGTCGAGATGGTTCTGGAAAAAGACCAGGATGGCCGGCGCCCACAGGTAAAACAGGAAGGTTGTCGCGAGGATCGTCAGCAGCAGAGCGAGAATGTAGCGCCGGGCATCGTTGACAACCAGGAGCAGCTTCTGGATCGGCGCTCTTTCCGGGTCGTTATCCATCTCTGTTCCGGTTATAGGGTTTGCCCCTTAAACAAGGTTTTTCCTGATGAAGTCGACCGCGTTGCGGAAAAGGACCACTCCCTGCCCTTCTTCCGGCAACTCTTCCCTGGTCCAGCGGGGATGATTGGTCCGATGGAGAAAGGCCTCGGGATGGGGCATCAGGCCGAAGAGCCGGCCGCTCGGATCGCAGATCCCGGCGATGGCGTCCGGCGAGCCGTTGGGGTTGTCCGGATACTCCATGGTGGCCCGGTTGGTTTCCGGGTCGGCATAGCGGAGGGCGACCAGTTTCTCGCGCCTGAGCCGCTCGAGGTCGGCAGCGCTCATGGCAACGAATTTGCCTTCGCCATGCCTGACTGGATAGTAGAGTTTCTCGATCCCTTTGGTGAACACGCAGGGCGAATCCGGGTCTACCCGCAGGGTGACCCAGCGGTCCTCGAAACGGCTGGAATCGTTATAGGTAATGCTGACCAGCCGTTCGTCGTAGCGATTGTCGAAACCGGGCAGCAATCCGGCTTTGACCATCACCTGAAAGCCGTTGCAGACCCCCAGAACCAGCTTGCCCGCCCGAATAAAGCGCTGTAATTGATCGAAGAGCTTTTCGCCGGTGCCGATAACCTCGACGTGCTTGATGCGGTGAGCGCCGGCCTGGCCCGCCCCAAGGTCATCGCCGTCCAGAAAACCGCCGGGCAGGTTGAGGAAATGATAGTCGTCCAGCGAGTATTCGTTGTGGATCAACTGGCTCATGTGGACGATATCGACCCGGTCGGCGCCGCCCAGCTTGCAGGCGTGGGCCATTTCCGTTTCGCAGTTGGTCCCGTAGCCGGTGATGACAATTGCCTTAACTTCCTTGGACATCCGGTACTCCTCCGTTTATTTCGGTTTCGAGGCGGTCGAAGAATATTTTCATGAAGCGGTGGCGTTCTTCGGCCAGTTGCCGGCCGAGGGGAGTCAGCATCCGCTCTCTGATCTTGCAGAGTTTAACCCGGAATTCCCGGTAAGCCGTGTCTTCGAGAGTGTAAGGGGCGGTTGAATCGATATCGATATCCAGGTTATGGAGTTTCGCGCCGATCTGGCCGGCAAAAAGAAAGGCGCGGCCGATCCCCACGGCGCCGATCGAATCGAGTTTGTCGGCATCGAAGAGGATTTTCGCCTCCAGGGAGTGGGGCGGGTTGGCGTCCCGGTAACGGTGGGTGGCGATGCAGTGGCAAATTGCCGCCACTTCTTCCGTCTTGAACCCGTGATCGCGCAGGATCTTTTCGGCCAGCTCGGCCCCCCGGACCGCGTGGCAGAGCCGCCCCCGGCTGAGCGATTCATCCTTGCGGCCGATGTCGTGCAGGATGGCGGCAGGGCTCAGAATATCCAGGCGGCCATCCATGGCTTTGCCGATCCGGATCGCGGTGGCAAGAACCCGGTCGACATGTTCGATGCCGTGGCAACCTCCTTCCCGGTCGCAGTAGCCGGCGGCGATCCGGCGGAGCCTGGCATTTGCAAGAGCCTCCGGAAGGGTGGTGGCGGCGACGCCTCGATCTTGCCGGGCATCGGGTGCGGATTCCTTGTTAACTGAAAAGTTCATCATTAAGCAGCAGGATAGCAGATTTCAGCAGTTCCTGGTCGTCAATGTTTTTTGCGGCGGTACTTTCCCGGCTGAAGTCGTCAAGGTTGTAAAGCACATCGAGAAATCTAGCCTGCCGGCGGTCATCGGGGCGGAAGCCCTCTTTGATTCTTTGGTGCTGTAAAAGCGGGATCAGCAGATCATTGAACTCATTATAGACCGCCAGTTCCTGATCGTCCACCCACTCCTCAACGCTGATTTCGGGGCCGGCCTCGAACCCCCGGCAATGCGGTTCGCTCAGGAGGACAAAAAGCTCGGCCGGCCGGCCATTCGCGTCGAGATAGGCGCCGCGTCCGACCGGATAGGCGCGGCAGGCGCCGGGCCGGTCCTGGTAGACAGAGCAGCCCCTTTCGGTGACGAACGGGCAGGCGGCCCGCCCGTCATCGACCATGGCCAGGAAAACCGTGGGGAAAGGCTCTTCCTCGCTTTTTTCCACGACCGCATAACGGTCCAGAAACTCGGCGGCCGGGATCCCAAGCCCTCTTCGCAGCCTGAGCACATCGTAGGGTGACAGGGCCAGGTCGAGCTGGCGGCAGCACTCGGTAAAGCAGGAAACCCCGGGATGACAGCTGAACCGGAAGGTCTCTTGGTCGCCAAGCCTGCGGACATTCCGGGGCAGGCCGATCTCCGTCATGATCGCCTCTAAGCCTTACGCCAGATGTAGAGGAGCGGGCTGGCAATGAAGATTGATGAATAAGTGCCGACGATTACTCCCAGCAGCAGAACCAGGGCGAAATCGTGAATCACCGCGCCGCCAAAAACAAACAGGGAAAGCAAGACCAGCAGAGTGGTCAGTGAGGTGACCGTAGTCCGGCTGATCACATCGTTGATGCTGTTGTTGATGATCTTGACGAACGAGGTGGATTCGCCGTACTTCTTGACGTTTTCGCGAATCCGGTCAAAGACCACCACCGAGTCGTTCAGGGAATAACCGGCCAGGGTTAAAAGGGCGGTAACGATCAACAGGGTGATTTCGACATTGAGCAGGTAGCAGAGCCCCAGGACCACGACCACGTCATGAAAGGTGGCCAGGGCGGCGGCTACTCCGAAGCGGATGTCGAAGCGCATGGCCAGATAGATGATAACTCCGAGCAGTGAGATAAAGATGGCCAGCAGGGCTTTGTTGCGCAGGACTTTGCTCACCGAAGCGCCGATGGCTGACTGGCTTTCCATTTCAAAACCGGCCTCCGGCATTTCGGTGGTGAGCAGGGTTGTGACCTGTTCGCTGATCTTACCCACCGTTTCACGGGATTCCTTGACCTTGACGATCAGCTGGTTCTCATCTTCCACTTTCTGGGGGACGGCGCCTTCGATATCGCTGGCGTTCAGGATATTCCTGACATTTTCAAGGGCAAATGGCTGCTCCGCCTTGTACTGGACGATGGTTCCCCCGGAAAAATCAACGCCGAGATTGGCTTCGCCCCTTAAAATCTGGATAAAGGCAAGCAGGCCGATCAGGACCAGGACCCCGGAAATCTTGAAGGTGATATTCCGGATCTTCATATAATCGAGGTTCGGTTTTCTGATGATTTCGCGAAACCGGAGAGATTTCAGTAAACCCTTGCTGTGCATGGCATCATAGGCGAGTCTGGTGCCGAACAGGGTGGTGAACAGGTTGAAGGTGACACCCAGGGAGAGGGTGACGGCGAATCCCTTGATCGGGCCGGTGCCGAACATGAACAGGGCCAGGGCGGTGATCAGGGTGGTAACCTGTGAGTCGACAATCGTCGAAAAGGCGTTGCTGTAGCCGCCCTGGACCCCGGACCTGACCGACTTGCCGAGGGCAAATTCCTCCCGCATCCGCTCGAAGATCAGGACGTTGGAGTCAACCGCCATGCCGATGGCGAGAATGATCCCGGCGATACCCGGCAGGGTCAGGGTGGCGTTCATGGTGGCCAGTCCGGCGAAGAGCAGCAGGATATTGAACAGCAGGGCCGTATTGGCGATCACCCCCGAGACCCGATAGTAAAGGACCATGAAGATCAGGACCAGGAAGGTGCCCAGCAGACCGGACATCAGGCCCTTTTCGATGGAGTCATGACCCAGGGAGGCGCCGACGGTCATGTTCTGGATAATGTTCAACGGCGCCGGCAGGGCGCCGACCCTTAAAACGATGGCCAGGTCGGAGGCCTCCTCGTAGGTGAAGTCGCCGGAGATCTGGGCCCGGCCGCCGAGGATTCTTTCCCGGATCACCGGGGCCGATTTGACGATGTCGTCAAGGATGATGGCGAAACGCTTGTTGACGTTCTTCTCGGTAACCTCGCCGAAAATCCTGCCGCCCTGACTGGTCAGATTGAGGCTGACGTAGGGTTCGTTGAACTGGCCGCCGATGCGCACCTGGGCATTCTTGACCATGTCGCCGGTCATCATCACCGGACTCTTGATCAGCAGCGGGGTGACGGTCTCGATCTCGGCGCCGCTGTCGCGGCGGCTGATCCTTTTCTCGAAATATATTTCGGTATTGGGCGGCAGGCGGCTCCGGAGGGCCTCGTTCAGCTGACGGCGGTCGGCACCCTGGATATTGCCTTCCTCCCATTGTCCGGTTTGCTTGGCATCTTCGATCAGACGGTTCAGATCCACGGTGTCCTGATCATGGAGAAGCTTGAATTCGAGTTGGGCGGTCTGGTCGAGAAGGGCCAGGGCCCGCTGGGGATCCTTGACCCCGGGGAGTTGCACGACGATCTTGTCTTCGCCCTGGCGGATGATGACCGGTTCAGCCACTCCGAACTGATCTATCCGGTTGCGGATGATCTCCAGGGACTGGTCGACGGCGTTGTTTTTGATATAATCTATCTTGCTTGCGGTGAGACTCAGGATGATTCTCGGGAAGGAGCCGGTTTCGGTTTTAATCTCGATATTGAGGTCTTCGGCGAAATCGTCCCGGATGGTATCCTCGACGGTGCTTAGAGCGCCGGTATTTGGCAGGGTCAGAACGATTCTGGCGGGGTCCTCGGTGGGGGTTCTGACCACGGTGATCTGCTTTTCCGCCAGTTGCGTCTTGATATTCTGGGCGGCCAGATCGAGGCTGTTTTCCATGGCCTTTTCGAGATCGACTTGCATAACCAGATGCATGCCGCCCTGGAGGTCGAGACCAAGGCGCAGGCCGGCCGGGGCAAGATACTTCTTCCACCATTCCGGGACATTATCGGTGAATGAGGGTACGACGGCGATGCCCGAAAAAACGACTAAGGACAGCAGCAGGATAATCTTCCATTTTAAGGACTTATTCATCAAAGCACTCCTTTGGGTCAAAAAAAGCCGGGCGCGAGTAAGCGATCACAGGGTACCGAATCTGCTGTGTTATCACCCTGCTCATGTACAACAAGTACACATCGCAGGGTGATGCCTTGCATCTCCACCACCCTGTAATCGCTTACGGGCTGGGAGATTGGCCAATCCTGGGCGGCTTATCCCGTGATCGGTTACGGGCGCGAAACTGACGGCCGTATGGTTGGCTGACTTAGACAGGTGCGGGATTATACTCTACCACATTGATATTTGAAAGGGTAAAACTGGGGATTTGTCATCGGATTTTTATTTGTCGAAATGGATTCTCTTTTCAATTAACATGTTGGCAGGTCTCTGTTTTTTGTCAAGTTTGTTGTAAGATTATAAAATGGTATTATGGTAACACCTCTTTTTGGCGATGCCACGACGCAGTAGATCGAGCTTTTTGCGACGCCATCGGAATTAGATTTCCCTCTCTTATGGAGTTTTGATGAAAAAAGTTCAGCAGCAGTATTCTGATTTACCGGCCGACGAGCTTGTAAAGTTAATCTGCCAGGCGGCTCTCGATCAGAAGGCGGAAAACCTGATTGCCCTCGATGTCCGGAAAATTTCGGATTTTGCCGATTACTTTGTGATCATGAGCGGCACTTCGACCAGGCATGTGAGCGGGCTTGCCGAAGCTATCGACCAGAAAATCGGCAGCAAGCGAACCATGTCCGGCAACACCGAAGGCCTCAGTGAAGGCAGCTGGGTATTGCTTGATTACAATGACATCATCGTCCATGTTTTCCATAGCGAGACCAGAAAGTATTACGATCTGGAAGGATTGTGGCACGATGCGCCGCGTCTCGATTTGAGCGATCTGGAGTGAGACGTTGCCTTGTGTAGTCATTTTTTTTAAGATTTCTGAATTCGTGAGCGGATGCCCTGCCAGGGGTGGTGAAATTTTCTTCACCGCGATCACGTTCGGGTAACATCCAGGCGAAAGATATGAAAGATCGAGGTCCGGTGCTGCTTGCCATTCTCGATGGCTGGGGGATCGGTGCGAAAACAGCGGGTAATGCCGTGCATATGGCCGCTACCCCTAATATGGACGGCTGGTGGGCTGAATATCCCCATACCACCCTGACGGCCCACGGAGGCGCTGTCGGACTGCCGGAAGGGCAGATGGGCAATTCCGAAGTAGGCCATCTGAATATCGGTGCCGGCCGCATCGTCTATCAGGATTATACTCGGATCAATCTTGCCCTTGAATCCGGTGAATTCTTCGAAAATGAAGTCCTTGGCAAAGTCATGAAAACCGCCAGGGCGGAAGATTCAGCGATCCACCTGATGGGACTGGTTTCCGACGGCGGGGTTCACAGCCACCTCAATCACCTGTTGGGCTTGGTGAAAATGGCCGCGCGGGCGGGGCTTGAAAAAGTCTTTATCCATGCCTTCATGGACGGCCGCGATACCGCACCTAAAAGCGGGGCCGGCTATATAAAGCAATTACAGGACGAGTTGGCGAAAATCGGCGTGGGCCGGGTGGCGACGGTATCGGGGCGTTATTACGCCATGGACCGCGATAACCGCTGGGACAGGGTGGAGTTGGCCTGGCGGGCGCTGGTCGACGGTAAAGGCCTTACCGCATCCGATCCGATCTCGGCGGTCCGGGACGCTTATCGGCGCGGGGAGAATGACGAATTTATCAAACCGACAGTTATTGTCGATCAGGACCGGAACCCCCTTGCCGGGGTCGGCGATAATGACTGCGTGATCTTTTTTAATTTCAGGGCCGACCGGGCCCGCCAGTTGACCCGCGCCTTTACCTCTCCCGGTTTTGACTGCTTCGCGATTGATCGCCGCCCCTCCCTGGCTGTTTTTGCGACCATGACCGACTACGATAAGGGGTTCGAACTGCCGGTGGCCTTTCCGCCCGCGACCTTTGAGCATATCCTCGGAGAGGAGGTCAGCGGTCACGGGCTTCGCCAGCTCCGGATCGCCGAGACCGAAAAGTATGCCCATGTAACCTTTTTCTTCAACTGCGGCCGGGAAAAACCTTACGCAAACGAGGATCGGCTTTTGATTCCGTCTCCCCGCGAGGTGGCGACTTATGATCATAAACCCGAGATGAGCGCTTTTCAGGTAACCGAAGCATTGCTCAAGAAACTCGCGGAAAATCAATATGATCTGATTGTTCTCAATTTTGCCAATTGCGACATGGTCGGCCATAGCGGCATCCTGGAGGCGACGATCAAGGCGTGTGAGGCAGTGGACAGCTGCCTGGGCACTCTGGTTGAGAAGGTGACCGGCCTGAAGGGTACGGTACTGATCACCGCCGATCACGGGAACGCCGAACAGATGCGGGATCCCGAAAGCGGCGTGTCTTTCACGGCCCATACCGCCAATCCGGTCCCCTTTATTATAGTCGATGAAAGTAAACGCACCTGCAATCTCGCGGAGGGGCGGGGCCTGCGGGATATCGCTCCCACCGTGCTTGAGCTCCTTGGCCTGCCGGTGCCGGCCGAGATGGACGGCAAAAGCCTGCTTTGCAGATCGATTAATTTAAAAAACACAAAGTCAATGCCATGAAATATATCAGCACCAGGGGCGGCATCGCCCCGATCTCATTCAGTGAAGCGGTTATGATGGGGCTGGCTGACGACGGAGGCCTGCTGTTGCCCGAAGAGATCGAACGGCTCGACCGGGAAACCCTGGACCGCTGGCGGACTCTGTCCTATCGGCAACTGGCCTTCGAGGTTTTTTCCCGCTTTGTCGACGATATCCCGTCCCACGATCTTAAAGACCTTGTCGACCGTTCATATGACTCCTTCAACCATCCCGAGATCACTCCGCTGGTCAAGGTCGGCGCCATCCATATCCTTGAGTTGTTCCACGGCCCGACCCTGGCCTTCAAGGATGTGGCCCTGCAATTTCTCGGTAATCTCTTTGAATATCTGCTGAAGAAAAAAGGCGGCAGAATGAACATCCTGGGAGCCACCTCCGGCGATACCGGCAGCGCCGCGATCTATGGGGTCCGGGGTAAGGATAATATCAACATCTTTATCATCCACCCCCATCAGCGGGTGAGCCGCATCCAGGAATTGCAGATGACCACGGTGACCGACGCCAATGTCTTCAATATCGCCCTGGCCGGGACTTTCGATGACGGGCAGGCTATCGTCAAGGCCCTTTTTAACGATTTGAACTTCAAGGAAAAGTATTGTCTGGGCGCGGTCAATTCGATCAACTGGGCCAGGATTCTCGCCCAGGTTGTCTACTATCTGTACGCGGCCTTGAGAGTACGCGGGGAGGGGGGCGGTAAAGTCGATTTTTCGGTGCCCACCGGTAATTTCGGCGATATCTTCGCGGGCTTTGTGGCCCGGCAAATGGCCCCCGACCTGATCGGCGGACTGGTCCTGGCCACCAACGAGAATGATCTGTTGAGCAGATTTGTCAATAAGGGGGAATACGCGGTGGGCCGGGTCACCCATACCAGCAGCCCTTCGATGGATATCCAGGTAGCCAGTAATTTCGAGCGTTACCTCTATTACCTTTTTGATCGTGATCCGAAGCGGACCAGGGAGGCGATGGAGAGTTTCGCTTCTTCCGGGCGCCTGGAATTTGCCGAAAACATTCGGGAACGGGTCGGCTCGGATTTTTCCGCTGAAATGGTCGGCGAGGAAGAAACCCTGGCCATGATCAGAACATATAACCAGAGGGGCTATCTGCTGGATCCCCATACCGCCGTCGGGGTGAAGGCCGGCCTCGATTTTGCCGCAGAGGGGACGCCGATGGTCTGCCTGGCCACGGCCCATCCGGCTAAGTTCGGGGATGCCGTTGCCAGGGCGATCGGCTCCGAACCTGCTCTGCCTGACCCTCTGGCGGCCATGCTCGACAGGGAGAGCCGTTACGAGGTGATTGATGCGGATCTTGAGCTGATTAAGGACTATGTGGCCCGGCACGCCTTGTGATTTCCAGCAGGTAAAATTGTAAGCGATCACGGGATAAGCCGCCCAGGATTGGCCAGTCTCCCAGCCGGTAAGCGATTACAGGGTGCCGGAGATGCAAGGCATCGGCCTGCGATGTGTACTGGTGTACATGAATGAGCAGGCCGATAACACAGCAGATTCGGCGCCCTGTGATCGCTTACGTGAAATTAGCGGTAGTTTGTTGCAATACCGGGAAAAGCGTATTAAAAAAGAGTTCTGAGATGTCCCGGGGACCAGGTGTGCCATGATTGTGAGAGGAGGCCGATGAGGGTTGAAGACCGGATTAAATATTTAAGTTCCATGGATCTGTTCCAGCAATTTACCGAGGGAGATCTGTACGAATTTTTTGCTGAAAATGTTTCGGAAACGGAAATCGCGGCCGGCGATGTCCTCTGTCGCGAGGGCTCCAGGGGCGAGGATATGTTTATCCTGCTGGTCGGCGAACTGAAAGTCTCCAAGGATAACAAATTCATAACTACAATCAAGCCGGTCGAGTATATCGGCGAAATGGCCCTTATCGAGGCCAAGCCCCGTTCCGCCACGGTTGAGGCCGTAACCGACTGCACCCTCCTGAAGATTACCCGGAAGCAGTTTCAAGGTTATTTTTCCAAACGACCCGACTCCCTTTTTGCAATACTGCAGACCTTGAGCCGCAGAATCAGGTTGAATACCGAGATCATCGCCGAGGAACTGGAAAAAGCGAATATCATGATTCATGATATGAGAAACCAGATGGCGCCCTTTCTTTTCCTCGATATGCTCGAAAAAAAGGTTTCCGATGAATCGGCCTTGAGGATGATCAAGGTCATGAGGGGGGGGTGCAACAACCTTAACGATATGATGGCCGAAGCCCTGGCAAGGGCAAAGCGGATCAATAACACCAGGAAGGTCGGCCGTAACTCCCTCCCGGGATTGCTGGAAGATATCAAGGATTCCGAACTGAAATCCCATCCCGATCTCCGCGGCCGAAAGTTTAAGTTTAACGTTCAGAAAGACCTTCCGGAATTTGATTTCTGCAGGCTGGAGATTCGCCGCGTACTGGTTAACCTT
The DNA here is from genome assembly GCA_046260555.1 of Desulfurivibrionaceae bacterium. GTDB lineage: Bacteria > Desulfobacterota > Desulfobulbia > Desulfobulbales > JAGXFP01 > JAGXFP01. Next base: position 374 of record JBHEOZ010000038.1, on the reverse strand, counting down.
TTTATCAATGCCGCCCAGGCCAGCGCTCAAGACGAGTTGATCGAGATCGGGATCGATGCCGATGGCGAGAATGCCGTTGTTTACGTGATGGATCGTGGTGAGGGGGTAGCCGAAGAGAGTAAAGAGAGGATCTTTGATCCGAGTTTCACGACCAAGAAGGACAGCAACGGACTGGGCCTCACTTCGTGCCGGCACATCGTTGAAGCGCTGCATGGCGGGAAGTTGGGTTTTGCGGTCCGTGAGGGCGGCGGCACGATCTTCACCTTCACCCTGCCGCTTAAAGGTAATTCCTGAAGGTAAGCCGTCGTTCAAAAATAACTCATACTTTTTTTGTTCATGAACGGCATAAGGGGCCGTAAAGAAATGGATAAAAA
>JBHEOZ010000379.1:0-1274 GCA_046260555.1 Desulfurivibrionaceae bacterium | reverse complement strand
GCATACCATCCTCCCCTGGTAGTCGATTCGGTAATCATCCCCTGATTTGTCATCAGCAGGTAATACATGATTAAGGAGATGGCGCCGAAAAGCAGCATTCCCGCAACCGGTTTCTTTTCTCCTCCGGCGGAGCCCTTTGCCGGGCTCCTCTTCTGATTTTCCTGGTTAATGCTTGTCATAATGTTTTTCTCCTTCCTGAAATTAACTTGAATAACCAATAAGTTTTATTTGAATATCAACGGAAAAGCCTGGATCTGACGGAACAGGCCCCTGCTTTTTTTATCGGATGGAACGGCGCCGGGCAAAACCGGCCCGACGGCTCCTGGCGCTACTTCCGGGTATTGCCGAGATCAGGCATAAATCTCGTCCACCGGCCCGACCTCGTCGCGAACCCGCCCGGAATTCAAGAGACCTTCATCCGTAATCCCGGTGGGCGCGGCAGCACTGTTCCTGTTGCCGCGGAGAGCCGAGCTTTCGAAAAAGACATACCACTCAATACGGCTGCCTTTCCCGCTCCGCGCCGCTCCGGCACGTCGGAAGCGGGCCATGAAATTCACCAGACCCGTAAGCAGATGGATGCCCGCAATGGCCAGGACGGCAGTCATGAAAATGAGTTCGTATCGCATTGCTTGTCGTTACCTCATCGTGTTGATTTTTCTTCACTATAATTTCGAGCCGGGCGTATCGATCACCGGCAGTTGAATGCGTCCGCCATGCTCTTCCGCCACCGCCTGATCCGGTTCGGAGAGCACGAAGCGGATCCCGGCAATTTCCCTGACCACCCGGTCGACAATCTTTTCCCTGCTGCCGACCTTGACAAGCTGATGGAATTTGACTCCGCAGAAAGCGGCCTTATCGGCAAATCCGCCCCCGCCCAACTCGGCCCGTTTCAGAAAATGGCCCTTCCCCCCTTCCGCTGCACCGCTGTCCTTATGCGTGCCGCCGACAAAGATACTTAAGGCCACAATTTCGCAATCAAGCCGCTGTCCCATCTTTATGGCATAGTCCGCAAGCTTCGCGGAAAAGGCGCCGTCCCCCACCACCAGTATTTTCGCAGTCGCGTCGCGCTGTTCCATAATTCTCGCCAGTTTCCGGGATGCCTCCGACGGTGCGGCGGCGGCCATTTCCCCCGAACCGATCACTTCCGGCCTGACTTTGGCGACGTGAATCTCTTCGGTTTCCTTTTGGACAATTTTCAACCATTTGGGGTATGACATGCCATTTCTCCTCGCTCCTCTCGTTAAGTTGATCGGTAAAAGAGACATGCGGTATGC
>JBHEOZ010000378.1:478-1281 GCA_046260555.1 Desulfurivibrionaceae bacterium | reverse complement strand
GAATCCCCCTCTCCTTGAGATCGAGAAGAACCGCCTCGACCTGCTCCTTATTGCAGTCGTCGATGGCATAGACGTTCTTCATACCGTCCCTGAACATCAAGGCGAGATGGCCGTTTCTGTCGATAAAGACCTCTTTGATATGATCGTTGTCCAGCCAGGGCTTGAGTTCCTCCATGAAATCATTAAGAGTGCAATTTTTCATCATGATTCTCCGTCACTGGTGAGATACGCCGCGGCAAATTGTATCTGTCGATTCTGATCCCGCCGGGATGGATGCCGGGGCCTCTCATTGTCAGCTTTTTTTTGCGGGACCGAGATTAACGGGCCACCTGGTTCATTCGCCGAAATCAGGGAACTTGAACTTGAGGGACTCCTTGTCGTCCTTGCGTTCCACCTTGACCTGGACATCGAACTGGCCGTTCCGCAATCCCAGGGACAGGGGCATCGAGGCGTTATCTTCTTCAAGATGCAGAATGGTTCTGATGATTTCCACAATCCTGTCAAAAACTTCCGGCGGCGGCGCCTTCACCGAGCTCTTCTCTCCGTCCCCTTTGACGACCACGGTCAATTGGCCTTTCTTTTTTTTATAGTTAAGCTTCCGGGCCTTTTCGGTAATGGCGTACATGATGGTCAGGGCCAGGTATTTAAGACTGTCCTCGTCAAGGTCGGTCGTCGGCGCCGTCGCCGCATCCTGGATCTGGGCCTTGAAATCGGTTTCGAGATAACAATCGCACATCTCGATGAGCTTCTGGTGCAAATTGGGATCATGAATTTCCATGGTTACTCCTTGAGCGGTTTTGACA
>JBHEOZ010000378.1:0-277 GCA_046260555.1 Desulfurivibrionaceae bacterium | reverse complement strand
GTACTGAATGGTCATGTTGTTCTTTGACAACGGCTTAGTAATATATATTCCCTTTAAAGTACAGGATCTGTCAAGCTGAAATGAGCCTTGGCGGGCGATGGCCGCCGTTTTTAGGGGTAACTTGCAGGCTAATGGTGAGCGGATTCCCAGGTTCCGTGTAGGAGCGGCTTCAGCCGCGAAGTCCCCTGTTTCGCGGCTGAAGCCGCTCCTACGGTGAGGTCTGCGTTTTCACCCGGAGCCGGCGATTTATGCCCTGAGGGTGCTTTTTGCGACGCCA
>JBHEOZ010000377.1:0-1292 GCA_046260555.1 Desulfurivibrionaceae bacterium | reverse complement strand
GGCAAGAAGAGGGATAGCCGCCAGATCCTCATCGGTCTCGGTGGGCAGCCCGAACATGAAATAGAATGTAAGCAGTTTCCAGCCCAAGCCGAAGGCCGCCCGGCTGGTGGCCAGCAGATCTTCCTCGGTGATGCCCTTGTTGATCACCCGGCGTAACCGGTCGGTCCCCGCCTCCGGGGCGAGGGTGAAACCGCTCTTACGGACCCGTTTGATCTGATCCATAATCTCAGGGGTGAGGGTCCCGACCCGCATGGACGGCATCGACACCGAGACCCGGTCCCGGGCCAGCCGGTCCATCAACTTGACCAGGAGTTCGGAAATGCAGGAGTAATCGCCGGTACTGAGCGAAAGCAGGGCCAGTTCATCGAAACCGCTTTGGTTAATCCCCTTTTCGGCCAATTCGAGAATCCTGGCGGGAGAACGCTCCCTGACCGGCCGATAAACCATGCCGGCCTGGCAGAACCGGCACCCCCTCGTACAGCCCCGGGCAATCTCGATACCCAGCCGGTCATGAACTATTCTGCTTAACGGCACCAGGGGCGGATCGCCGCCGGTACTTTCGATATCGGCCAAAATCCGGCGCCGGACGGAATTCCGCCCGGCCAGGCCGCGCATGCCGCCGAAGTTGCCGGAAGGATCGTAGAGCGGTTCGAAAAAAGAAGGCACATAAACGCCTTCTACCGCCGCCAGGCGAGTTAAGACCTCGGACCGGCCTGCGCCCTCGCTTTTGGCGGCCAGCATCAACTCGGCAATCTCCAGAACCGCCTCCTCGCCGTCACCGAGCAGAATGGCATCAAAAAAATCAGCTCCCGCTTCGGGATGGAAGGCACCGGGGCCGCCGCCGAGCACCAGGGGGTGGTTCTGATCGCGATCCCGGCTGCGAAAGGGCAGTCCGGCCAGATCGAGAATTGTCAGGATATTGGTGTAACAGAGTTCGTAGGGCAGGGTTATGCCGAGAAGATCGAATTCCCCAAGGGGGCGATGGGATTCAAGGGCAAAAAGGGGCCGGCCGCTGTCGCGCAGGACTTTCTCCAGGTCAGGCGCCGGCGCGTAAGCCCTTTCCGCCAGAACCCCGGGATGATTGTTCAGCAGATGATAGAGGATCTGCAGGCCCTGGTGGGACATGCCGATTTCGTAAAGATCGGGAAAGATCAGGGCACAGCGCAGTTCGGCAAGGCGCCACTCCTTTTTTACGATATTAAACTCATTACCGGCATAGCGGCTCGGTCGGCTGACCAGGGGGAGAATGTCGTCGATACTCAATTTACTTTCACTCTTTTAAAACTCGGGGG
>JBHEOZ010000376.1:0-1305 GCA_046260555.1 Desulfurivibrionaceae bacterium | reverse complement strand
GGGAAAAACAGATGAGCGTCGATTTGATATAGATTAAGCGGCTGCCTTCATTCATTGCCCTTTTAACCTGAAAGATCACATTTCCCCATGAATACCCCCCCTCCTAACCGCGTCCGGGTGATGGGAATCCTCAACGTCACTCCCGACTCCTTTTCCGACGGCGGCCGATTTTCCTCGCCGGCCGCCATTCTGGCCCAGGTTCGGAAAATGGTTGAGGACGGAGTCGATATTATCGATATCGGCGGCGAATCGAGCCGGCCTTTTGCCGAAGCGGTTTCTATCGAAGAGGAAACCGCCAGGGTCCTGCCGACCATCCAGGCCATCCGCGCGGAATTCTCGGTACCGATCTCGGTTGACACCACCAAGGCTGCCATAGCCCGCAAAGCCATCGAGGCCGGCGCGGATATTATAAACGATATCAGCGCGCTGAGGTTTGATCCTGAAATGGTTGAACTTGCCGGGCAAACCGGCACTTCCGTGGTGCTCATGCATATGCAGGGCACCCCGGGCAACATGCAGAAATCCCCTGAGTACCATGACCTGATCGGCGAGATCAACGATTTTCTCCAGGAGAGAATCGAGTGGGTACTGGCCCACGGCGTCAAGCAAGAGAAGATTATCGTCGACCCCGGCATCGGTTTCGGCAAAACCCTGGCCCACAATCTCTCTATCCTTAAACATCTCGACCGGTTCAAGAGCCTGGGCTGCCCGTTATTGCTGGGCCACTCCCGAAAGGCCTTTATCGGCACAATCCTGGGCCGGGATCCGGATGACCGCGACACGGCCACCGCGATTGTCTCCGCCCTGAGCTGCCTTAAGGATGTCGATATAATCAGGGTGCATGACGTGGACAAAACGGTCCAGGCCGTTAAGATGGCCGCCGCCATCGAGGCCGCCGAATGAAGATCGTCTTTTATAAATCAATCCTCTGACCCCGCTGCGCCCTGGTCGGTCTGACTTTGAAAAAAATCGCGGCGCTCCGCCCGGACCTGCACATTGAAACAGTCGAGGTTGCAGCCAGTCCGGTTCGAACCTGGGAAGAAGGGATCCGGATGATCCCGGCGCTCCGTTGCGGACCAAGAATCCTGACGGGTTTCAAGCTCTCCGCCCCGGATATAACCTCCTTTCTCGACGGGAATCAGTCGATCCCTGAAGATTGATTCGTTCGCAAAAAATCGAAAAAAGCTGTCATTTCGAACGCATGTGAGAAATCTTGTTCTTTAACCAGTTGGAACTATTAAGATTTCTCCCGTTGGTCGAAATGACATTAAGGCAATCCCGACTTTTTGCAAACTCATCAAACTT
>JBHEOZ010000375.1:0-1316 GCA_046260555.1 Desulfurivibrionaceae bacterium | reverse complement strand
GGAGACAATGAGACCGATATTCGGCCCCTCCGGGGTTTCAACCGGGCAGATCCGACCATAATGAGTCGGATGTACGTCGCGAACCTCGAAGCCGGCTCGTTCCCGGGAGAGACCGCCGGGTCCCAGCGCGGAAAGTCGTCGTTTATGGGTCACCTCGGAAAGGGGATTGGTCTGATCCATAAACTGGGAGAGTTGACTGGTCCCGAAAAATTCCTTGATGGCCGCGGTGATCGGTTTGGGATTGACCAGATCGTGGGGCATCATCGCCTCGGTTTCCTGAAGACTCATCCGTTCCCGAATCGCCCGTTCCATTCGAACCAGTCCCATCCGGTACTGGTTTTCAATAAGCTCGCCGACCGTCCGAACCCGGCGGTTGCCGAGGTGGTCGATATCGTCGACTTCACCCTGGCGATCCTTCAAGCGGACCAGTTCCCTGACACTCATCATAATGTCATCCCTGGTCAGGGTCCGGTGGTTGATGTCCGTGTCGACGCCCAGTTTGGCGTTCAACTTGAAGCGGCCCACCTCGGAAAGATCGTAGGTGTCGGGATTAAAAAAGAGGTTCTCGAGAAACTGGGAGGCCACTTCCATGGTCGGCGGGCTGCTGGGCCTGAGACGACGATATATCTCAATCAGGGCTTCATCGACATCCTTGGCCTTGTCGAGCAGCATTGTTTTCCGGAAGGAGTCGGTTGTAGTGACGCCGTTGATCGCCAGAACATTAAGTTTTTTGATCTTCAAGGCGGCAAGATCATCCAGCATCGTTTCGGTCAATTCGGTATTACACGGCAGAACAACCTCACCGGTTTTCGGATCGACGACATCGTGGGCCACAACCTTGCCAATCAGGCGCTCCAGAGGCATGGTGATCTGGTTCACTCCTTCGTCGGCGAGATTTTGGGCCCGGGCCTTGCCGATCTTGAGGCCGGCCTTCAGAAGAACTTCGCCACTTTCGGGATGGAGGATATCAACCGCGGCCCGTTGACCGACCGAGGCCATCGGGATCAAACTGCATTTTAATATTCTTGCCTTTAATCTCCACCTCTTCCACATCGTAAAAGAAACGAAGAAGCTCTTCCGCCGAAGAGCCCAGGGCTTTCAAGAGAGTGGTCACGGGGAACTTGCGGCGCCGGTCGATGCGGACATAGAGAATGTCCTTGGCATCGTATTCAAGATCGACCCAGGAGCCCCGCACCGGGATGATCCTGGCCGAATACAGACGCTTGCCGCCCGCATGACTCTTGCCGGCGTCATGGCTGTAAAAAAGGCCGGGCGACCTCTGGAGCTGGCTGACAATTACCCGCTCCGTGCCGTTT
>JBHEOZ010000374.1:845-1344 GCA_046260555.1 Desulfurivibrionaceae bacterium | reverse complement strand
GATAGCAATCAGATTATAACTGAAAGCCCAGGCCAGGTTCTGCTTGATGTTGATCAGGGTTTTTTGCGAAAGGCGCAGGGCAAAGGGGATGTTGGCCAGGTGCGGGCGGGTGAGAATCAGATTAGCGCTTTCAACCGCGATGTCGGTGCTGCCGGCAATGGCACAGCCGATAGTGGCTTTCGACAGGGCCGGCGCATCATTGATCCCGTCACCCACCATCATCACCGCCGCCGGTGCCAGCTGTTCAATCAGTTCTGCTTTCTGTTCCGGGGTCAATTCAGCATGCCAGGTATCAATCGCCAGCACAGAACAGATACGGCGAGCGACATCTTCACGATCGCCGGTTAACAACAAACTGGTGTAGCCGAGTTGGCGCAGGTCGCTGAACATCCGGGGCGCGTCGGGGCGCACCTGATCGTCGAGGGTGACCAGGCCCATATAGCGGCCATCGCGGGCCAGATGAACCTCGCTGCGCCCGGCGGTTGCAGTCTCAGGCAAG
>JBHEOZ010000374.1:0-835 GCA_046260555.1 Desulfurivibrionaceae bacterium | reverse complement strand
GGTATGGGTAGTGGATTTATCAACCGGAGCGGGGGTGATGCCGCGCTGAGCGGCTTCTTTGAGAATACCGCGGGCGAGGGGGTGATGGCTGCCGGCTTCGACATCGGCCAGGCCCTGCAGTAATTGCTGTTCATTGCCGACACCATGACCATCACTGAGGCTGATCCCGACAACATGGGGACGCCCGATGGTGATGGTGCCGGTTTTGTCAAAAGCCAAATATTTAATCCGTGATGCCGCCTCAAGGATATCGCCGCCACGAAACAGTACTCCGGCCTCAGCCGCACGTCCGGTGGCGATCATCACCGCCGTCGGGGTCGCCAGTCCCAGCGCGCAGGGGCAGGCGACGACCAGTACCGAGACGGCATTGAGCAGGGCAGCGCCATCACGCAGGTGCCAGTAGATAAAGGTGGCTGCGGCAATCAGCAGCACGATCGGGATAAAAACCCCGCATTCTTTGAACACCGGCAGGGGTTCGCCGGTGACTGCGGCCTCATCAATTTCACTGGAACCGCGGGTGACAACGCCATCCACCGGCAGGCGATCACCAGCTTTGAGCTGGATGATATCGCCGGGTAGCAGTTCCTGACTGTCTGTTTCACTCCAAATAAAATTTTCAAGGCGCAGGGCCCGTGCCGGTGCCAGTTTAAGCAGACGATCGATGCCGGCGGCAGCTTTGCGCCTGGCTCCCGCTTCGATCAGGCGCCCGGCAAGAATCAGGGTGATAATCATAGCTGCGGTTTCAAAGTAGACTTCAGCACCCGTTACCATCGCATAGAGGCTATAAAAATAAGCACAGAGAGTGCCCATGGCAATCAACAGATCCATGTTGGGC
>JBHEOZ010000373.1:0-1354 GCA_046260555.1 Desulfurivibrionaceae bacterium | reverse complement strand
TTTTTTGTTCATGAACGGCATAAGGGGCCGTAAAGAAATGGATAAAAAGTTCAGGTTATTTCTTAACGGCCCCTAAAAAAGGGAAAGCCCGGAAAAACCCAAAAAGGCCAGGGCAAACTGTCCTGCGACCACGAAGGCGATCGGAATGCCCTTGAAGGTCGGGGGAATATTGGCCAGTTCCATTCTTTCCCTGACCGAACTCATCAGATAAAGGGCCAGCAGAAAACCGCCGCCGGCCCCGAAAGACAACATGAAGGATTCAAAGAAGTTATATTCGTTATCGGCAAGAATCAAGGGCACCGCGATGATAATACAGTTGGCGATGACCAGAACCAGGTAAACCCCGAAGGCGTTGAAGAGCACAGGGTTGATCTTGCGAAGAACGGTGTCCACCGCCTGGACGGTAAGGGAAACCAGGCCGATAAAGACCACGATCTGCAGAAAGTTGAGATCGAAGGGCTTAAGGATAAACTGGTAGAAAAACCAGCTCATCACCGCGCTGACCACGATGACGACGGTAAAGGTGATCCCCATCCCCTTGGCGGTGTCCTTGTGCTTCGAGGTGCCGAAGAACACGCAGAGGCCGAGATACTTGGTGAAGACGAAGTTGTTGATCAGCATCGCCCCGATCAGGATGGAAAAAAGGTAGCCGAGATAGGACTTGCTGACCTTGACCGACTCAAGCGTTGCCGGGGTGAGATCGCGGATCGTTACCACGTGGGTCTTCAGGGTATTGAGCGGTTCGGCGAAATAGAGGATCGCCGACCTGCCGTCCCCGGCCACTTCAACCCGTTCGAATTGCAGACGAATATCCGGATCCGACTCTTCGTAAACAATGTAATTTTCGGTGTTCGCGGCGACCTCCCGGTCCACGGAACGGGCGAAATCCACCACGATCTGATTGTCTTCGTCGCCGAAGGACTTGTCGGTGATCAGGGCCGCCTGGGCCAGGCCCGGCAGGAGGAGAAACAGGATCAGGGTGGGCAGGAAACTCTTTATCGTCTCGGTTATTCTAGGCATAATCAGGCCTGTCCGGCTTTGCTGCGTTTATAAACGACTTCGATGTAATTGAAGAAACCCATCATCAAACCGACAACAAAAAAACCGGCAAAGGGCAGCACGAAAAAGAGCAACGGCTGGAAACCGAGGACATCGTAACCGAGGAGAGTGCCGAGCCCGAGAAGCTCCCGGACAAAACCCAGGGCAACCATGCCGGCCATGAACCCCAGCCCCATGCCGATTCCGTCCCAGAAGGAGGCGTTAACCGACTCCTTGCTGGCGAACATCTCAAGGCGCATGGTGATAATCGCGAAGGCGACGATCAGCTTGACGAAAATGCCCATCTTCGCATAAG
>JBHEOZ010000372.1:918-1367 GCA_046260555.1 Desulfurivibrionaceae bacterium | reverse complement strand
AGATTGGCCAGAGGGCGTTTTTTGCTGCCCTCAATCGCTGCCAGCAGGTTCTCGGCGAGTTTATCCCCCATGCGCTCAAACTGGAAAAGATCCTCTTTTTTGAGACGATACAGATCGGCAATGCTGGTGACCATGTTCAAACGCAGCAGCTGATCGATATAGCGGTCTCCCATTCCCTGAATATCCATGCCGCCACGCGAGCAGAAATGCTTCAGGGATTCCTTCAGGCGCGCCGGACAGTCGATCCCCTGACAACGCGGTACCACCTCGTCATCTTCCTGAACCAGGGGTGAGTGACACACGGGGCAGTGGGTTGGTCGTGGTATGGTCTGCTCAGTACCCGTCCGTTTTTCTTTGACCACCCGCACGACCGCAGGGATAACGTCGCCGGCACGCTCAACCATAACAGTATCGCCAATATGGGCATCAAGGCGCTCAATCTCGTCCCA
>JBHEOZ010000372.1:0-656 GCA_046260555.1 Desulfurivibrionaceae bacterium | reverse complement strand
GACCTGTAGGCGGACAGATTCAAGGACGGTTTCTGCCTGGCGGGGGGGGAATTTGCAGGCGATGGCCCAGCGTGGGGTACGGCTTTTTACGCCGAGTTCCTCCTGCAGGTCGCGGCGATTGACCTTGACCACCATGCCGTCGATTTCGTACTCAAGTTGCTCGCGGCGTTCAAGTAATTGCTGGTAGCGACTTATGACCGCGCTGATATCCGCAACGCAGCGGGTCTCAGCGAGATTGACCTGCAATCCCCAGCGAATCAAGTTGTCAAGCAGTTGCTGATGGGTTTGTGGCCGATCAACATGCCGATTCCATAACAGCAGATTTTTAATGGTCGTTCCGCCGTCAGGCGAGGGTCGAGCTGGCGCAGGCTGCCGGCGGCAAGATTACGGGGATTAGCAAAGGGGATTTCCCCTGCATCGCGGCGGAGCTGATTGAGCCGGCGAAAATCGGCAAGATCGATATAGATTTCTCCCCGCACCTCAATCAGTTCAGGAAAATCCTGGTGCAGTTGTAACGGAACGCTTCTGATGGTGCGGACATTCTGGGTGATGTCTTCGCCGGTCGTGCCGTCGCCCCGGGTGGCGGCGCGGGTCAATATGCCGTCTTCGTAGGTCAGGGCAACGGCTACCCCATCGAGTTTTGGTTCGCATAGATA
>JBHEOZ010000371.1:0-1367 GCA_046260555.1 Desulfurivibrionaceae bacterium | reverse complement strand
CCCTCTTGCCCTTTGAACATTGAACCTAAAAAAAAACTACAACCGGCCCGGCAATCTCCTGTAAACCGGAGGCGGCGGTTGTCCGCCCAGTTTGATGTCCAGAATAGCCTTATCCATTTTCAAGGAGTTCGTCTGGTATATTCTGTTGCGCTCGATCAAACTCCACCAATAAAGGGCCTTTTGAGGATTTCCCACCTTTGCCTCGCATGAGAAGACGAAGCCCAAATTATCAGGTGCAATTACTTCCGGTATTAAAAATCCTTTTTCCTCGGCAATACGGAGAAAAGGCAAAGCGGCTCGGCAGGCGTCGGTTTTGGCAAGAGTAACACCTATATCTTGCGCCACCCATCCGGCGCCTTCCGGATCGACACCGCCGGCGAAATGATTATAAAGGGAGCGCAGGCGCTTGATCCCCGGAGTCCAGAAATGCGAGGCGCTCTTTTCCCATAAATGAAGCTCGGCGCCAAGTTGAATAAAGGCATCGTCAATACTCAAACGAGCAACGGGGATGTTCCGATAGGGATGCGTTAGAATTTCCCGTAATCGCAGGTCCTCGATATTAAGCATTATTTCCTGCATCGAAGCTGCACGCAATCCCGAGTTTCCGCCACTCAGCAGTCTTAATTTCAAGCTGTCGCGAAGACGGTCGTTTTCGCCGGGTTTGATCATATCGATCACGGCCCTCACCTCTTCATGCCGAAAACCTGCCAGGCTGAAATAGTCGTCGATAAGTAATGGTCCGCCTTCGGGACTTATCCGAACGTCATTCTCGCCGAAGATAGTTACATTATTGCCCAAAAACCGGCCGTATTCGGAGGCCTGCTCCAGAACGGGGAAATTTTCCGTATTGACCGGGGCCTGCGCCACCATCGTGTATTCCCGGAACTTTTCCCGTCCCATGACCTCGCGCAAAAGGAGTGCCGCCGGATTGTCGTGGCCGATTTTATTCTGTGATTCCAAAATAAGGGGTTGACGGAAACGCCTCTCGAAATCGGGCGGATTGAACCGCCATCGATCATCGTAGCCCAGGAGCAGATAATCCGAGGAACTTGTCTTGAAAACGCTGGCATCGGGGAAAACCTGGGAAAAGGTCTTAAGAATAATATTAACCGTCAGGTCATCTACATCATAGGCATGCAGCCATTGCGCGACCAAGCCGCCGGCAGCCAGACGGGACTTGACCAATCGGAAGAAATTCTCGCTGAACAGTCCGGCCATGCCCTCCTGCCAGACGTTGGTCGGTTCCAGCGCGATCACGTCGAATTTTTCCCGATTGAGGCGCAGGAAGGTCTTGCCGTCATCGATCACCATCCGATGTCGGGGATTTTCCCAATAGCGATTGTTGTCGGCCGCAAAATACTTCGAGG
>JBHEOZ010000370.1:0-1379 GCA_046260555.1 Desulfurivibrionaceae bacterium | reverse complement strand
GGATGGCTCCCTCGACTACAATCTTGCCCGGGAAAAAGGGACTTTTTCCGCCGATCTGAGCGACGGCAAATTCACCCCCAATGTGATGTTCGACCTTCTCCTCTCCCTGGCCAAGACCGATCTTTACAAAGAGCGGTTTATCGGCACCCTGCGGAGTGAAATCAATCAGGAGTTGATCATCTCCGACCTCGCCTTGAAGGCGGACGACTCGTCGATCGTCGCTGAAAACGTGACCCTGAATTCCAAAACCAGGGTGATTGACGCCAGGCTAAATGTCCTGGCCAACAACAATCCGATCGGGGTTGTCATCGAGGGCAAGGTCGACAATCCGGAGGTCAAACTCGATACCTCCGCGCTGATCAAGCAGGAGGCGGGCAAGGTACTCCAAAAAGAGGTCGATAAGCTGTTGAAGGATATTTTTAAGTGAGCGCTGACAGAGGGTGACCCTTCAAAGCTTTTCCCTGAATCCGTGACGGCTTCGCGGAGATTTCACTTTATACCCACAGGGCACCCCGAGGGCATTTGCTTCGCGGCACATAAGTTTCGTTTGCACCCTAAAGGGCATATAAAAGCAGACGAGCTGCTCAACTCAGCTTTATCCCTTGACCACCGCCAGGGGGTGCAGTTCCACCAGCACCTCAATCAGGTCGAGCTGGTTTTCAAGTACTTCGTCGATATCCTTGTAGGCTCCCGCCGCCTCGTCGAGATCTCTCCGGCTGCGGACACCATGGAGAATCCCCTGGTCGTCCAGTTTTTTCTGTTCCCCGGCCAGATCGAGTTGCCGCTGGGCCTGCTTGCGGCCCATCCTGCGGCCGGCGCCGTGGGAGCATGACGAGAAGCTTTCCGGGTTGCCCTTGCCCCTGACCAGATAGCTCGGCGTTCCCTGGGAGCCGGGGATGATGCCGATCTCGCCGGGATTGGCCCGGGTAGCGCCCTTGCGGTGGACGATGACGTTTTTGTGGAAGTGGGTTTCGAGGGCCGCGTAGTTATGGGCGATGTTGATCATTTCCCCGAAATATACCGGCGGGGTCACCGCCAACAGAGCGTCCTGGACCTGTTTCATCATCAGTTTGCGGTTGGCGAAGGCGAAATCGACGCAGTAGCGCATCTCGCTCAGGTAACGGCGGCCCGCTTCGCTGTCGATGGGCAGAAAGGCGAGCTGCCATTTGGCGGGGATCTTCGAGCCCCATTGCCGGTTCAGGTCAATGGCCAGCCGGTTGTAATAGGTGGCGACCTTGAAGCCCAGGTTTCGGCTGCCCGAGTGGACCATGATCCAGATATGGCCGTCGCTGCCCTTCTGGATTTCGATGAAGTGGTTGCCGCCGCCCAGGGTGCCGATCTGGGTCAGGGCGTTCCGGTATTCCCCGGGGACAATGGCC
>JBHEOZ010000037.1:0-11325 GCA_046260555.1 Desulfurivibrionaceae bacterium | reverse complement strand
AAGTATGATTTATTTTTGAACGACGGCTTAGAAGATATGGGGGAAGACCTGGTCCATGTTCTTCACCGGAATGAATTTTAGTTTCTTGCGCAGTTCCTCGGGGATTTCCACCAGGTCTTTCTTGTTTTCCGCCGGGATAATAATGGTTGTGATCCCGGCCCTGAGTGCGGCCAGGGCTTTTTCCTTGAGTCCGCCGATCGGCAGGACCCGGCCCCGCAAGGTGATCTCGCCGGTCATCGCCACATCCTGCCTGACCTTTTGGCCGGACAGGGCCGAATAGAGCGAGGTGGCCATGGTGATGCCGGCTGAGGGCCCGTCCTTGGGGATTGCCCCGGCCGGGACATGGATGTGGATGTCGATATTCTCGAAATATGATTCATCGACTTTCAGCTGCTTGGACCGGGAGCGGCAAAAGCTTAAGGCGGCCTGGGCCGATTCCTTCATCACGTCGCCGAGCTGGCCGGTCAGGGTCAGTTTGCCCTTGCCCTTGAGGATCGACACCTCGATGTAGAGAATTTCCCCGCCCACCTCGGTCCAGGCCAGGCCGGTGGCCAGGCCGGGCTGGTCGATTTTCTCCTGCTCGGTCTCGGGGATATGTTTCGGCGGCCCCAGGTATTTATCCAGGGTCCGTTCGGAGATTTTGTAGGTTTTCCGGCCCCCCTCGGCGATGCGCCGCGCCACCTTCCGGCAGACCTTGCCGAGCTCCCGCTCAAGGTTGCGGAGGCCCGCTTCCCTGGTGTAGTGGGAGATGATCTTCTGGATGGTCTTTTCGTCGATCTGGATGGTCTTGGCGGTGATGCCGTTCTGCTCGATCTGTCTGGGCAGGAGGTAACGCTTGGCGATTTCCAGTTTTTCCTCGAGCATGTAACCGGAGAGCCGGATAATCTCCATCCGGTCGAGGAGTGGACCCGGAATGGTATCGGTCATGTTGGCGGTGGTAATGAACATCACCTTGGATAGATCGAAGGGCATGTTGAGATAGTGATCGGTGAACTCGAAGTTCTGCTCCGGATCGAGCACCTCAAGCAGGGCCGAAGAGGGATCGCCCCGGTAGTCGGAACCGACCTTGTCGATCTCATCCATCATGAAAACCGGATTGTTGGCGCCGACGGTCTTCAGCCCCTGGATGATCCGGCCCGGCATCGAGCCGATATAGGTGCGGCGATGGCCGCGGATTTCCGCTTCGTCGCGCATGCCGCCCAGGGACATCCGGTGGAACTTCCGGCCCATGGCCCGGGCGATCGATTTGCCCAGCGAGGTCTTGCCGACCCCCGGAGGGCCGACGAAACAGAGAATCGGTCCCTTGGTGGACTTGTTAAGTTTGCGGACCGCCAGGTATTCGAGGATTCTTTCCTTAACCTCGTCCAGGCCGTAATGGTCGGCATCGAGGACCTTCTTGGCCTCCTTGATGTCGATCCGGTCCCGGGATGATTTACGCCAGGGGATCTCGAGAATCCAGTCGAGATAGTTTCTGACCGTGGTCGCCTCCGAGGCGTCGGGATGCATGACCTCCAGCCTTTTCAGCTGTTTATTCGCCTCTTTTTTGACCTCGGGCGGCATTCTGGTTTTGGCCAGTTTTTGCTTGAGATCTTCAAGTTCCAGAGCCCGTTCGTCAATTTCGCCGAGCTCTTTTTTCAGGGCGTGGAGCTGCTCGCGCAGATAGTATTCGCGCTGGGTCTTGCCCATCTCCTCCTTGGCTTCCGATTGGATCTTGGCCTGGACCGCCGAGACTTCCAGCTCTTTGTTGAGAAAATCGGAGACCTTGCGCAACCGCTCGACGGGTTGGCTGATTTCCAGAACCGACTGGGATTCCGCGGTTTTGAGATGGAGGTTGGAGACCACCAGGTCGGCCAGCCGGCCCGGCTCTTCGATATTGTTGAGGATGACCATCAGGTCGGAGGACATGATGCCCTTCAGGGCGAGGATCTTTTCGGTCTGTTCGCGCACCGTTCTCATCAGGGCTTCGGTTTCGACGGTGATCTCGCCGATTTCCTCGTCCTGGAGGAGATCCGCCTTGACGATGAAGAAAGGTTCGGTCTGCTCGAAACGCTCGATTCTGGCCTTGTTCATGGCCTGGACCAGGACCTTGAGCCGGCCGTCGGGCAGTTTCAGGGTCCGCATGATCATGCAGACCATCCCGACCTCGTAAACATCATCGGGACCGGGCTCGTCGATGGTGGCATCCTTCTGGGTGCCGAGCATCAGCATCTTGTCCTTGGTCAGGGCCTCGTTAACCGCCGAAATCGAGCTTGGCCGGCCGACGAAAAGAGGGATTATCATATAGTTGAAGACCACCACGTCGCGGACCGCCATCATAGGCAGGACTTCGGGGATCTCGTGATCGTCAAGATCGGGGAATTCGGGGATGGCGTCTGAGATAGAGTCGTTTATATCCAAAATAGTTTCCTTTTTGAGGTTGAGAGCTCAATTTTTCATATACAGCAGATGATCGCAACCCGTTCAGGCGGAATAAGCGATCACAGGGCGTCGAATCTGCTGTGTTATCGGCCTGTTCATGTACACTGGTACACAGCGCTGGCCAATGCCTTGCATCTCCGTCACCCTGTAATCTGCTTACGGATGGGAGACGGGTCGAACCGCGGCGCCTTATCCCGTGATTGGTTGCCAGGCGGAAGCTGTCCCATGCCCTTTAATCGATTAACCTTGAAATTAATACTATTTTACAACATTATGTGCGTAAATTTAGATGATTTGCACAAAAAGTGCTTCAGAAAATAAAGCCTGGGAATACACTATAATGACGACTGATCTATCCGCAAATTCTTTTTTCGATCTGGCCGATTTTGAACATCGCCGGGTTTTCAGTGCGGGCCCGGTCTGGGAGGCTCTGGCCCGGCTGAACGATTATCTGGCCGCCCGGCAATATTCCGCCCTGCCCCCGGAAATGGCGACCGACCGCCCCCTTGACCGGACCTGGCTGTTCCATGAGGGCCATTTTCGGGAGGCGGCCGGGCTGGATATCCGTTTCGGCGATGTGGGCAGGGGCGCGCTGCAGGTCTACGACGGCGACCGTTTATTGTCCGGGGCCACGGTGATCATGGCCGGAGTGATTCTGCGGGGCGAGGCGTTTAGCTTCGGGCGCGGGGTCTTGATCGAGTCGGGCGCCTTTATCGACGGCCCGGTGGTGATCGGCGATTTCAGCGAGGTTCGGCAGGGCGCCTACCTGCGGGGCAACTGTCTGATCGGCAAAAGATGCGTGGTCGGCCATGTCACCGAAGTCAAGCATACGATTTTTCTGGATGACGCCAAGGCCGGTCATTTCGCCTATCTGGGCGACACCATCCTGGGCAACCGGGTCAATCTGGGGGCGGGCACCAAAATGGCCAATCTGCGCTTCGTCGCCGGCAACGTCCCGGTGCGAACCGCGGAGGGCACCGTGGACAGCGGCCTCCGCAAGTTCGGCGCCGTCCTGGGAGATCAGGTCCAGACCGGCTGCAATTCGGTGACCAACCCCGGCACCCTGATCGGCCGGCGCTCGTTTCTGCTGCCCAATACCACGGCGCCGTCCGGCTACCATCCGGATAATTCGATGATCCGCGGTTGAGCGCCGGGGGATTATCCGACCTGGTTGATGGCCAGATAGTGATAGAGACCGACAAAGAATTCGATGACAATCCCCAGGCTCAGACCGATCCGCAGCATGATTGACAGCGGCGCACCCGTCCCGTTCCGACGCCGGTGGAAGGTGTTATAGATGAGGATGGCTCCGACCAGAAAAGGCGCTACGGTCAGGAGGTGGATTGCGGTTTCAACCAGGGTTGCCCGGGGCCGCCCCGGGAAATAGCGCAGACTGGAGAGCAGATAGGCCAAAGTCAGGATCGCCAGGGATATTTTTTCGCCGAGCTTTTTCATCATTTACATACCATTGTTTGCGGTCAATCGAGTAGATCGCCTCAGAATAGCCCATTTATAACGGATTTTAAAGATGAACATCCTGAAGGGACTTTATTTTCCCGATACCGCCCCCAGCCACCCCCGGCTGGACAGCCTGCTCTGCCTGTTCGACGAAATCGAGTACTACCGGATCGTCGAGGGGGAGGAGAACGACGATGACCTCTTCCCCTACCGGCAGGGCCGGGTGGTTCTGCCCCTCGGCGATCAACGGGAGCATTTCCTGGCCATGATCCGGGACATCAAGGCCCACGCCGCCGATTTTTACGGGGGCTATCTTGCCACCCTGTCGGCCGACGCCCTGATTGACCGGGATGAGTCTTCGGTCCACCGGTTGATTGCCGGCCTGCATGGCGCCAAAAAGGAAAGCGACCCCGACCCGCGGCTCACGGGAAAAATATGGCAGGCGCGTCTGGTCCTGCGGCTGGCCGAGATTCTGAACCGGGAGCGCCGGGAGCTTGACAGGGATCTGCGCGAATTAAACCGAAGCGAGCGGGCGCTCTTTGAGGGCCTTAAGGGCGAGATGGATGCCAGGGATGAGGACGACGACGGAGTCATCGATACCGGTAACAATATATCGGGACTGGGTCAGGAAGGCCCCGGCGGGGAGCGCCTCCTCAAGGCCTGGTCCGTTCTGTACGCCATGGATCCGGAGCAGGCGCCGTTACTGGTTACCGGCAGCGAAGAGGGGGCGGCTCTTCTGTTTGACGGTTGGGAAGAGGTGACCGGCTCGCGGCCGGCGCGGATGGCCGCGATCGAGTTGCCGGCGGCGGCGGGGTCCGAGGCAATCCCCGCCTGTCGGGCCGAACTGGCCGAAGCCCGCGGGGCAATGAGCGCCGCCGTAAATGATATCCTCACCAGCGCCCCGGCTGCCGGCGATGCCCCCCTTGAACGGGCAGCGCGGTTATGGCGGGAGAAACTCCCGGCCCAGGCGGGTCCGCGTAATCTGCTGGAACTCTATCTTCTGGAGGGGCATTCGTTCAACCAGGTGTGGAGCCGGCTCAGCGGCCTGCCCCTATCCGAAATCACCGGGCAGCGGCAACGGATAGCCGCCGTCGTCAGGCAGATCTCATAAGGGATCATGCAGAGAGGAGTGCGGCGACGAAGCAATCCACGGTCTTCAGGGAGTATTGCCGTATAGCTTCGCTGTGCTCGCAATGACTTGATTTTCGGGATTTTGCGGCAGGAAAACCATCCCGAGACTTTTCGCGAGTTTGTCAAGAATGACAAATTCGCGAAAAGTCTCGGGATGGCGTCGCAATTGTCGAGATGGTCGAGCCGGGCAAGCGGCTTATTTATAGGGATTGACGGTCAGAACCGGACAGGGCGAGGTCTTGACCACCTTTTCGGCGATGCTGCCGAACAGAACCTTTTCCAGGCCCTTGTAGCCGTGGGTGCCCATGACGATCATGCTGATATCGTTCTTCTCGGCATATTCGATAATTTTTTCGGCGACGTCGCCTTGCAGTACCGCGGAATTATAGGGCACGTCGCTTTTCAGGTTTTCGGCCAGGAAGCTTTCCATCTTTTCCTCGGCGCTTTCGACCATTTCCTGTTCAAACTGACTGATAGGCATATGGGGGACGAAAAATCCCGAGTAGTCTTCGAAACTCTGCACGACAAAGACGACCGAGAGGGCGGCTTCGAATTTTTCGGCGACTTCAACGGCGCTCTGGAGTACCTTTGGAGAGTTTTCAGAAAAATCGATGGGGGCCATGATTTTTTTGAAGTTGGCCATTTTTTTCTCCTTTATTAATGTGATTTTATTATTCCTTCTCATGTTAAGCTATCAGAATTAAAATCGGCTTGTCAAGAAATCGACCGATAACGGATGGGATGAGCGGGCAAAGGGTAAGCGATTACAGGGTGCCGAATCTGCTGTGTTATCGGCCTGCGCATGTACCCCAGTACACCGCCCAGGCCGAGGCCTTGCATTTCCGGCGCCCTGTAATCGCTTACCGGCTGGGAGATTGGCCAATCCTGCACGGCTTATCCCGTGATCGGTTACGGCAAAGGATCTATTGCGATGGAAGAGAGCGCGGCTTTGGCTGACATCAGGAAGGTGTTCGGTCCGGAAGGAATCCTGGCCGGCCGGCTGCCCGGTTACGAATATCGGGAAGGGCAGCTCAAGCTTGCCGAAGCGGTGATGCGCGGCCTCGCGGCGCCGGCGGACAGCGGCGGGCCCCGGCTCCTCGCCGCCGAGGCCGGGACCGGGATCGGCAAGACCCTGGCCTATCTGGTCCCGGCCGCCCTTTCCGGCCGCAGGGTGGTGATCTCTACCGGCACCCTCAATCTCCAGGACCAGATTCTTGATAAAGAGATCCCCTTTATTAAAAAACATATCGTTAAAGACCTCTCCGCCCTCTGTGTCAAGGGCCGGCAGAACTATCTCTGCCTTTACCGCTGGCACCAGGCAACGGCGGCGCCCCGGAAGAAGTTTTTCGGTCTGGGCGGCGAGTTGCAGGCGATCGGCGATTGGGTGGCCGAGACCGCCAGCGGGGATCGGGCCGAACTGGCCTGGCTGGCCGACAGCTCCCCGCTCTGGTCCGCGATCAGCGCCAACGCCTCCCAGTGCCTGGGCGGCGACTGCCCTGAGTGGCCGGTCTGTTTCATCACCCGGCTCCGGCGGGAGGCGGCCCGGAGCCGGATATTGATCGTTAATCACCACCTGTTCTTCTCCGATCTGGCCCTGCGCCGCTTCGGCAACGCCGAGGTGCTGCCCCGTTACGAGGCGGTGATCTTCGACGAGGCCCATCATATCGAGGAGACCGCCACCCGCTATTTCGGGATTTCGGTGAGCCACTACCAGATGATTGACCTGGCCCGGGATGTCGAGACCCTGGCCGAGGCGGAGTTGTCGGGCCGGAGCCGGGAGAAGAGCGTGCAGCTGGCCAGGGCGATGGCCACCGGGGCTGACCGGCTGGCGACCATGCTGGCGGGGCGGACCGGCCGCTTCGATCTCGGTACTGTAGTGACAGGTGTTCCGAACTGGCGGGAGGAACTCGCCGAACTCGATATCCTCTTCAACGGTCTGGCCGGCCAGCTCGACAACCTCCTGGCCTACGGCGAGGTCTGGAACGGCTTTCTGGGCCGCTGCCTGGAGCTGCAAGCCGCGCTGCAAAAGATCACCGCCGAAGAGGTGGACAGCACCATGATCTACTGGCTTGAGCGGCGGGAGCGGACCGTGGTGTTATCCGCTTCGCCGATCCGGGTGGCCGGCGAACTCCAGGAATTTCTTTACAGCCAGGTGCAGTCCGCGGTTTTCACCTCCGCCACTCTGACCACCGGCAACCGGTTCGACTTCTTCCTGGAAAGGCTCGGCCTGCCCCCGGAAACCGAAACCCTGGCCCTGTCCACCCCCTTCGATTACCGGAACCGCACCCTGCTCTTCGTCCCGGACCGCGATTTTCCCGCTCCCGGCACCGAGCGCTTCCCGGGGGAGGCGCCGCAACTGATCAGCCGTCTGGTCCGCAGCTCGAAGGGCCGGGCCCTGGTCCTCTTTACCAGCCTGACCGGGATGCGCGAGGCCCATGAATTTCTCCGGAACGAGCTGGAGTATCCGGTCCTCATGCAGGGCGCCGCGCCCCGCTCGGTCCTCCTCGAGCAATTCTCGACCGATGTCCACTCGGTACTCCTGGCGGTGGCCTCGTTCTGGGAGGGGGTCGATGTCCCCGGCGAGGCCTTGAGCTGCGTGATTATCGACAAGCTGCCTTTCGAGGTGCCCAGCGATCCGGTGGTCAAGGCGCGGGTCGACCGGGTCCGGGAGGAGGGCGGCAATCCCTTTTTCGATTATCAGGTACCCCGGGCGATTCTGGCCCTGCGCCAGGGAGTCGGCAGGTTGATGCGCTCTGACTCGGATTGCGGCGTGCTGGCCATCCTCGATGTGCGGCTGTTCACCAAGAGCTACGGTGCCACCTTTTTAAACAGCCTGCCGCCCAGCCCGGTGACCAGGGATTTTGACGAGGTCGAGAAGTTCTGGGACTTGCCGGATCGCGGTTAAGTGTCAGCGGAGTTGCGGCCCTGCCCGAAACGGGCGGCGGCTACTGAAGCAGGCATTAATCGGAAGAAAAGGGTGGTTCCGGATGGATACTGATTATGAGATGAACGCCGCCGTGGAAGGCACGCACCGTCTGCGGGATGGCCGGCTCCTCGCCTTTGCCGAATTCGGGGACCCCGATGGCAGACCGGTCTTCTATTTCCACGGGCTGCCCGGTTCCCGGCTGGAGGGCCGCCTGCTCGACCGGGCGGCCAGGCAGGCAAATCTACGGGTCATCGCTCCGGACCGCCCCGGCTTCGGACGCTCCGATTATAAAGCGCATCGGAAAATTGCCGACTGGCCCGGGGATATTGCCGAATTGGCCGATAGTCTCGGCCTGGACTCCTTCGCCGTGGTGGGGAATTCGGGGGGCGGCCCCTATGCTGCAGCCTGCGCCCGCTATCTCGGCCCGCGCCTGACCGGCACCACCCTGGTCTGCGGGCTCGGCCCCATCGCCGCCACCGGGGATCTTGCCGGCATGGGGCCCTGGATCCGCTTCGTTTTCAACCTTGCCCGCCGGCCCCGCTTGCCGCTGTCGCCCCTGGTCGCCCTGATTGCTTTTTGCCTCCGCCATTTCCCCGAACAGGCCCTGACCTTCATGGCCCTGAAGGCCTCCGCCGCTGATCGGGAAGTATTGCGGCAGTCCGGGCCGCGGCAGATCCTCAAGGATTCTTTCCGGGAAGCGGTGCGGCAGGGGTGGCGCGGGGGTCTCCTGGAACTGCGGCTTTTCAGCCGCCCCTGGGGATTTCGCCTGGAAGAGATTTCCTCGGAGGTGCGGCTCTGGTTCGGCGGCCGGGACCGGACGGTCCCTCCCAGGATGGGTGAGGCCCAGGCCGCGGCCCTGCCGAATTGCCGCCGCCGTTATTATCCCGAAGAAGGCCATTTTTCGCTGCCGGTCAGGCACATGGAGGAGATTCTGGCCGAGGTTCGCCAGGAGCGGAATGCGATTTGAACCCGGCCTGAGAAGTGACCGCGGCAAGACACGCTTTACTTTGACTTCCTGATTTTCCCATTTGCATCCATGTATTCCGGATAATGGGTCTTTGCGCAATCCGGACATAACGAATGGCTGAAATCCGCCTCGGAATGTTCCTTGATGTATACTTCGACTTGATTCCAGTATCCCTTGTCGTCTCGAATTTTCTTACAGAATGAACAAATCGGCAGGATCCCTCTCAACTTTTTGATTTCGGAAAGAGCCTTTTCCAGCTCCTCGATAAGTGCATCCTTGGCCAGTTCATTTTCCTTGCGCGCGGTGATATCCGTAGCGACCTCGAGCCGGACAATCCGGCCGTCAGGCCAGGTTATGGCGCGGTCACGGATATGAAACCATTTGCCGGTCGCGGTGTTCTTGAACTCCCAGGTGCAACCGTCTACCGGCTTGCCGTTCTCATCGAGAAGATCTTTATTTGTGCAGAAATCGCAAGGTCCTTCCTGCCCTGACTGTATGGTTTGCCAGCAGATTTTGCCGGTGGCGTCGCCCAGGAGCTTTTTCCCATAGGCATTGATGAACAGAACCTCATGGGTATCCATGTCGGCCACATAGACCAGGGCATCGACGCTGTCCATCAGATGGCGAAACCGCGCCTCGTTTTCTCTCAGCTCTTTCTGGGTCCGGTGCAGGGTTTGCGCCATATTATGAAAAGCCTTGGTGAGCGAGCCAAACTCTCCGGACTGTTTTTCAAATTTACTGCGGGCTGCAAAATTGCCGATGCCGTATTTTTCCGTCAAATCGACCAGGGCCTTGATAGGGGCCAGGATGGTTCTTTTTCCGATTACCCGGAATATGAAAGTCGCCAATAAAATGGATAGGATGATCAGAAACAGGTTTCTGGCAAGGGAGATGTTTGCCTGAGCAACAACATCGGTTTCCGGGAGCCCTGCCCAGACATACATATATGGCTCCTCATCCGCGGAAATACGAAGCGGTTCAAAAGCGAATATCCGGTTAATTCCATCCGAGCCTTTATTCATAAAACTCCCCGGTTTTCGTTCCCGGTCGGCTATTGCCCAGTTCCCGGGGTTGATCGGACTGCCGATGGGATTGGTCGCTTGCTGCGGGGGGTAATAATAAAGCCTGATCGTATGCCGTAATCGGCTGTAATTCTAGCTGGTTAAAGTCCAGCAGGAGGAGTTGTCCGTACACCTCCTTAGCACCGGGAAGCAGCGTCTGGGTAACCAGGGGTTGTAAGTTTCCCATGGGCAAAATCGCAGGCCGTAGCGCAAGCGAACCTACGTGTAGCCTCGTCACTTATCTGAAGATGCCGACCCTGTGGTCTAATGGGGAAGGCCGCAGTCACTGGAAATGGAGAACGGAAGCGTTCCGGTGGATCTTCCGGGGTAGCAGGGGTGGCATGTGATGGAAGAAATACAGTGCAGTGCGGGAGACCCGCTGTGGTGGTGGCACAGGGCTGCCAACCGTGAGGTATAAGGCGAGAGCCGAAATCACCATGGGCCGCAGCGGGAGTCGGAGGGGTTCATAGTACCGCTTGAGGGCAAGAGACAACATAACTCTGCCCGAGGAAAGGGACCCTGCTTTGTTCACGCAACCAACGAGTGGAGGATCAAGGGGATTGTGCAGTGACACTATCAACTCCTGAAAAGATCAGGACGCTACAGAGGAAGCTCTATTGTAAGGCCAAGTCAGAGCCACCGCAGGGTGGCGGAAAACGCATGCCTTATGACGAAGAACATCGGAAAGCCGTGTACGGGAAAACCGTACGCACGGTTTGATGAGGGAGCACTGAGGAGAGGAGGAATGACTCCGGAACACGTAGTAGCCGCGTGCGGCGAGACGTCATCACAAGGGCCGGCAACAACAACTGCTCGAATCAGTGCTCTACTCTACCCCCGGTGGTCCGTTACCGCCAGAAAGGATTTTTCAGGCAGGGTCGGGACAAGGTCGAAGGTGGAAAAACCGGATAAAGAGATGCCGATGGACAGTACAGCCTTGGGTTGACCGGATTTGTCGAGGACAGGATTGGCACAGGAAAAAACAGGCGCCCCTTCCCCGGGGCCGGGAATGATGAACTCGCCCACGGAAAATTTGCGCCGCGCCAGCGCTTCTTCATTGTGTCTGAAGCCACCAGCCCTGTCGGCATCGGGATAAGCTCCGCTTTCGACTAAAAATTGTTCTTTTAACAATCCTATAGGACATTACGCATCTTATCAAATTGTTTAACAGGACATTATTTTTTAATGACGTTTATCGGGGGCAGGAGACAGTAATTAAGAGCGGTAATCTTTGGAGTGAATGGAAAACCGAAATGGCATTCGACTAAAATCGATACAGCTGTGCAAAAACGTGAAAAAGGATTCCCCATGAAAAAGAGCATGATCTGTTTTGCGGCGGGTTGTCTGGGAGGAGCGGCCAACGC
>JBHEOZ010000369.1:0-1397 GCA_046260555.1 Desulfurivibrionaceae bacterium | reverse complement strand
CCGGATGCAGCAGGTATTCTTCAATCCGGTTGGCAAAGGCTCGTTGTCTGATTCTGGTCATTGAGCCATAGTAATCATTATTTGTCAGGCGGACAAGGGCTCAAAGAAGGCGGGCGGGGAAACATTTTATTCAATCACCATAACCGCGCAGTTTCTGGCGTGGTGGAGAATGCGGTTCGAGGTCGAGCCAAGGAGGAATTCCTCGTTATGGGACAAGCCTCGCCGGCCCACCGCCACGATACAGCAGCGCAGTTTTTCCTGTTCCTTGAGGATCTCGTCGGCGACCGAAACGCAGCGGCGGATCGAAAGCCGGCTGTCGATCCGGCCCTCTTCGAAACCGGCGCCCAGCAGGATCTCTTTATATTCATTGAGGATCTTCCCCATTTTTTCTTCTTCGGCCGCCAACCACCGGCGCCGCTCCTGATCGGTGCCAAAAAAGTCCTCCGACGGTTCCGGGATAATCGACAGCAGGGTGATAAAGACATCCCGATAGGCCCCGAAAAAATCGGCAAGGTACATAACGGCGCGCCTGGAATTTTCGGATGCGTCAACCGCCGACAATAGGTGCCGCTCCAGGTCCCGCCGCGCCGGATCGGTAAATTCGTTAGTGTTCATAGCCGCCTCCCGGTGGTTAACAAGAAAAAAATCATGGTAAATATTTCGAAGTCAGCCCGACCCTGGCCTCGGCCAGATCATCGAGCATCTGAGCCGTTGTCTCATAAAACAATTCAGCGCCGTAAGAAAAATGGAGCAGGATCCGGTTGAGATTTTCCGGGATATAGGGGTAGATTTTTTTCAGGTTCGCCACCCGGTTTTTGTAGGAGATGTTCAGATCCTCTCCCCAGAGCGCGTCATAAAGGGGACGGTTGCCATAGTAAAGTTCCGGAACCAGAACATCACCGCGGCCGACCAGAAAAATGAGGATATTGCCGAGGCCGTGCAGGTCAAAGCCGAACATGGCCTCGCCGTGCATATAGTTGTAATCGAAATCGATCCAGCGGTTGCGCCGGCTTTCCCGGTCGAAGAGGATATGATCGCGCCGGATATCGCCGTGCTTTTCGCCGTGGTCATGCAGGAACTTGATGGCTTCCACCAGCTCGATATACTGGTCGAGCACCCCCGGAAAAAAGTTGAAAAAGTAGTCTTCATGGTCCCGGCCGTAATCGGAAACAATCTCGTCTAACCGTCTGCCGTGGATATATTCAAGAATCCGCACATTATTGCCGGCCCGGTCATTGATCCCGCGGCCGTGCATGAAATTTTCATGACCACCCACCAGGTCCAGGATCCGCGCCTCCTTTCGGGGGCTCCGGAAACATTTGATCGCCACTCCGCCGATCCTGGTCACAAAGGATTCATGGAAGACCAGCTTGAGGATTTTCGTGGAACCGTCGGCC
>JBHEOZ010000368.1:0-1396 GCA_046260555.1 Desulfurivibrionaceae bacterium | reverse complement strand
CCCCACAGCCGTTCATGATTTCTGATTATAACTAATCTTCAGCCAGGGTCCGGTCGGCCGATTTAACATGCTGATATTGTTGATATATAACACGATGAGAACGGAGTATCGAATTCATCGGGCCATCCTTCGACAAGCTCAGGATGATCGGTATAGCAGTAATTCCGCTTGATAATACTAAGATTTTTACCGCTCACCCTGAGCCTGTCGAAGGGTCAATGGCTGAAATACGATGGTAATCTGATAATTTTTTGAGCATGACGCAGAGATCGGGCGAAAGGGCCATTTCCGGAAAGACACTAACTATCATCTTAGATGAATTCGGGATTGCCGCGCGGTGGATTTTGCATTATACCAACATTGGTGTGTTTCCCATACAATACAGATTTCTGTCATTTCGAACGAACGTGAGAAATCTTATCGCACCTAAAACAAAAGATTTCTCCCTGCGGTCGAAATGACATATGACGCATATAAAGAACCTCTTCGATAGCTTGAGCTGAGTATTCTAGAGCCACTAAAAAAAGTGAAATTATATGAATCACACGAACCCCGCCCATCACCCCGAAGTGACCATCCTCTTACCCGCTTATAACGAGGAACTGGCGATCGGGTCCACCGTCCAAACCATTAGGAACCGATACCCCGGTTACGAGGTTCTGGTGGTCGATGACGGCTCTACCGACGACACGGCAAGGATGGCGGAGGAAGCCGGGGCCAGGGTTAAATCTCACCCCTACAACATCGGCAACGGCGCCGCGATTAAAACCGGGCTGCGGGCGGCGGCGGGAGAATGGATCATCATGATGGATGGTGACGGCCAGCATGAGCCGGAGGATGTGGCCAGGCTTCTGGAATACCGGGAAGGTTACGACATGGTGATCGGCGCGCGGACCCGGAAGTCGGATACTTCCATGCACCGGGATCTCGCCAACAAGCTGTACAACGCCATGGCTTCATTCGTCTGCAAGTTCAAGGTGGAGGATCTGACCTCGGGCTTCCGGATGATCCGCAAGGAGACGGCGATGGAATTCATCCATCTCCTGCCAAACACCTTCTCGTATCCATCGACCCTGACCCTGGCCTGTCTGCGCAGCGGCCTGGGGATCAAATACATTCCCATCGAAACCAGGCGCCGCCAGGGCAAAAGCAAAATAAAGCTGCTCCAGGACGGGGCCAGATTTTTCATCATCATCACCAAGATAGCGACCCTGTTCTCGCCCTTAAGGGTCTTCCTGCCGATCAGCTTTTTCTTTTTCATTACCGGTTTCGGCTATTACGCCTACACCTTCATCACCACCAATCGCTTTTCCAACATGTCGGCCCTGCTCTTATCGACCGCGGTGATCATTTTCATGATGGGTCTGGTTTCGGAACAGATCACCCAACTGAGATA
>JBHEOZ010000367.1:0-1418 GCA_046260555.1 Desulfurivibrionaceae bacterium | reverse complement strand
GGCACACCTCTTGAAATAGAAGAGACTAAGCAACTTGTACCCATAGGGCATAAGTTTCGTTTATCAAACTCAGAAATTTCAAGGAGGCATGACAATGCGTAAAATTGCAATTTACGGCAAAGGCGGAATCGGCAAATCAACCACCACCCAGAATCTGGTAGCGGGGTTGGTTGAATTGGGGCGGAAAATCATGGTGGTCGGCTGCGACCCCAAAGCGGACTCAACCAGACTGTTGCTGGGCGGTCTGGCCCAGAAGTCGGTGCTCGACACCCTGCGCGAGGAAGGGGAGGACGTCGAACTCGATGATATCAGGAAGGAAGGTTACGGCGGCACCTGGTGTGTCGAGTCCGGCGGGCCAGAGCCCGGAGTCGGCTGCGCCGGCCGGGGTATTATCACCTCGATTAACATGCTGGAATCCCTGGGCGCCTATGAAGAAAGCGAGGAACTTGAATACGCGTTCTATGACGTTCTCGGTGATGTGGTCTGCGGTGGTTTCGCCATGCCGATCCGGGACGGTAAGGCCGAGGAAATCTACATCGTGGTCTCCGGCGAGATGATGGCCATGTATGCGGCCAATAACATCAGCAAGGGTATCTGTAAATTCGCCCAGAGCGGCGCGGTTCGTCTCGGCGGTCTGATCTGTAATTCCCGGGCTGTTGATAATGAGCAGGAGATGATCGAAAAATTTGCCGAAAAGCTGGGGGCCAAAATGATCCATTTCGTGCCCCGCGAAAATGATGTCCAGCGAGCCGAAATCAATCGCAAGACGGTGATCGAATGGAATCCCGAGGTTCCCCAGGCCGATGTCTACCGGAACCTGGCCAAGGCCATTGACGGAAACAAGGATTTCGTCATCCCCACCCCGATGGAAATCGAAGAACTTGAAGCGTTGCTGATGGAATTCGGCTTAATGCAGGCCGCCTAGGGAAGCGGGCGGGCGCCGGCAGTGAATCCGCCCGCGATCGGGATGTCTGAGATTATCGAGCCATATTCCAACAGCCCCGATCGCGGAGATCGCCGGTACCTGTAATCGCAAACCGTCCGGGGAGTGGGGTCTTCATTCGCCCCGGTCCATGCCGGATAGAGAATATTTACCCGAGAAAAAATTATTGGAGATGAAGTTATGATGATCATGATTCGTGCAATTATTCGTCCTGAAAAAGCGGACGCTGTCCGCCGTAACCAAATACTCGGTGGCCGGGCGCGGCAAGCAGCGCGGCATTAAAATCGGTGAAGTCACTTACGACGAACTGCCCAAGGTCATGCTGATGAGCGTGGTCAACGCGGCCGACAAGGATTTCGTCATTGCAACCATTATGGATACCGCCCGTTCCAAGGGCAAGGGCGCCTTCGGCGACGGCAAGATCTTTGTCAGCGACGTCGGGGAATCCTACACGATCAGCTCCGGGGTCAAGGAG
>JBHEOZ010000366.1:0-1433 GCA_046260555.1 Desulfurivibrionaceae bacterium | reverse complement strand
GGCCAAGGCAGCGAAAACCGGGATGCACTTTGCTGAATTCCCACCACTCTGTTAATTAACCTGAATCTGCCCGGAGAGAAGGCAGGTCGGAAATTTGATTTAACAACAAATGAGGAAATCGCCATGAAGATCGGATTTATCGGACTGGGCATCATGGGCAGCCGGATGGCCGCCAATCTCCTTAACAGGGGTTATGAACTCGTGCTCTATAATCGCACCCGCGAAAAGGCCGAACCCTTGCTGGAGCTGGGGGCCTCGTGGGCCGATACCCCCATGGATCTCGGTCAGCGGGTCAAGATCGTCATTACGATACTTTCAACCCCCGAGGCCGTTGACGAGATAGCCTTGCACGGCAGGCATTCCTTCCTCGGCACCATGCCGGCCGATGCGCTCTGGATCGACTGCACGACCGTGAATCCCTCTTTTTCGAGACGCATGGCGGGGGAAGCGGCCGCGCGCAAGATCCGTTTCCTCGACGCTCCGGTGGCCGGCTCCAAGGGACCGGCCGAGGCCGGCCAGCTCGTCTTCTTTGTCGGGGGGGGCGATCAGGATATGGGGACCGCCCGGCCGCTCTTTGAGGCCATGGGCAAGGCGATCTTCCCGATGGGCGGTCACGGCATGGGTTCGGCCATGAAGATGGTCAACAATATCATCCTCGGCCAGGCGATGACTGCTTTCTCCGAGGCCCTGGTCTTCGGCGAAGCGCTCGGCATGACCAGGCAGGCGATCTTCGATACCTTGGCCTCGTCGCCGGTTACCGCACCCTTCCTGAATGCCAAGCGCCGGAAGTTCGAGGAGGATGACTATGCCGTCGAGTTTCCGCTGCAATGGATGCACAAGGACCTCCACCTTGCCGCGGAAACGGCCTATGAAGCCGGTGCGGCCTTGCCGGGAATGAACGCGGCCAAGGAGCTCTTTGCCCTGGCAAAACGCAAAGGCCTGGCGGAAGAGGACTTCATGGCAGTCTATAAGGTGTTGGCGGGCAAACAATGACCTGAATCGGTAAACCTCCGGAACGGGTCGGATGCCGGCAACTGCCCCCGGCGGCATTCTGGAAGGGGAGGGAAGCCGTGCCTTGAATGGAGACTTAGTTTATCCATCTGATATATCTCGAAAAATACATTTTTTCACAAAGGGAAGATTCCTATGGCGCTGGTTAAAGCTGGGGGCTGAGTAAGACTTCTTCGACCGGAGAGATTGAGGTGCAGACAATAGTCGCGCGCTTTTCGCGCTTATCTTTTCAGCCGCCGCTTGCCTGTAAGGCGGCGATCAAGCGGAGGAGGAGCATGAATCCCAGATAGGCCAGCCCAACGATGCCGGCCACCAGGATAATCAGGATGATAACCATCGTGGTGGTCAGCCGATCTTCCGGGCTGCTCTTCGGCCGGGGGGAATCGAGATGTTTTATCAGAAGGTCGATGTTCTTGTTGTTT
>JBHEOZ010000365.1:0-1437 GCA_046260555.1 Desulfurivibrionaceae bacterium | reverse complement strand
CTTTTTATCCATTTCTTTACGGCCCCTTATGCCGTTCATGAACAAAAAAGTATGATTTATTTTTGAACGACGGCTTACGACTTGAGATCCTCCACTATTTCACCCAGGGTCTTTGAGGCCATGATTTTGCCGAGCCCCAAACTGCTGGTGGTCGCCAGAATAAGCATTATGTTGAAGCCTTTTTGGCCTGAAATCAACATGTGTCCCGCTTTGGTGTCAACCTGAACCATTTCGATATCGCCGTCGATTCTCATCTTGGTCGTCGAGTTTTTGGAGGTCCCGAGAATACTGTTGGCGTAGATCGCGGCCTGCTCAAGGTTGATTTTGCTGCTTTCGGTGCTGACAAGCTGCAAGATCTCGCCTGAAGTGGTCGACAGGACCGCCCCGGCAAATCCGTCCAGGGCGGCGAAATCCTTTAATCTTGATTGGACCCTCACCAGGTCGAGTTTGTGGAGATCAACCGACGATATTTTACTGGCCGGCGTGGTTTTCGACTTGATTTGCGGG
The DNA here is from genome assembly GCA_046260555.1 of Desulfurivibrionaceae bacterium. Classification (GTDB taxonomy): domain Bacteria; phylum Desulfobacterota; class Desulfobulbia; order Desulfobulbales; family JAGXFP01; genus JAGXFP01. The sequence goes on along the minus strand of JBHEOZ010000365.1, from coordinate 930 downwards.
GGCTGGTCCGGTTTGGCGGGGGCCGGTTTCGGAGCGGGGGGAGAGGAGGAGGGTGATGTGGCGGCAGCGGGCGCGCCGACAGCCTCTTTGCCCTTTGGGGAGCCGGCCTCGGCCCCTTGAGATGCTTTTTCGTCGGCCATCCGGGCACTCTCCATCAGTAAACTCATGATGGTGTATTTGATTTTCTTTTCCGTTTCCGGGCAGTTGTTGTCGATATAGATGTTCAGGTCGTCATTATTCCATGAAATTATCTCTTGCGCCGCCGGCCCGCCTTCGAGATGACCGGTTTTGGCATTCATTAAGTCGCCCCTGTCGACATATATAACCCCGGTTTTGCCTTGGGATTTAATGGTCAAGGTGCAGGTTTTGCTTTCGAGATTGATCAGCTGCAAAAAGGACTGCAGGGAAATTCCGTTGACATGTCCCGTATCACTGCTCTCCTCCCGGTTCCATTCCCGCATGATCTTTTTGTAGTCGATCGCTTCCAGGTCATCGCTGGCAAAGGGTTTCGGAATAAAATGAAGGGCGCCGAGTTTTTTGGCCTTATTCTTGATGTCGGGGGTGGCGAAGGCGGAGATAACGATGATCGGCACGGGCGGATACTCGTTGTTCATGTGAGCCAGCAGCTCGAAACCGTCCATCTTGGGCATGTTCAGATCGGTAATCAGCAGGTTTATCTTGTGGGAACCCAGGGTCTTGACCGCTTCAATACCGTTGCTTGCCACCAGAACATTATAGTTTTCATCGGGAAAGGCCGAGGCAAACCACTCGACCATGGTCACCAGGACTGTTTCTTCGTCATCTACGACCAGGATATTATTCATGCTTTTTCACCATTTATATATATCTGAATTTTAGTTAGTGCCTGTCCGGAAATGGTCTTTTTGCCCGATAACTTCGTCGCCGCGGAGTTGGAAAGTGCTCACGTAC
>JBHEOZ010000364.1:937-1439 GCA_046260555.1 Desulfurivibrionaceae bacterium | reverse complement strand
TGCCCATGGTCATCACGAGGCCCTTTCCAGCGGCCTCGATCCCGTCGACCAGCGACGCCAGCGGCGGCAGATCGGTGTCGGCCTTGCGCGGGGCGCCTTGTGCAAGCTCCACCGGCGTATTGATCCGGCGCAGCGCATCGAGGCCCACAAGGTTCTCGGGCCGCAGCGCGAAGCGGCTTTGCGGCAGCTTGGCAAGGGCGTCGTCCATGCCATCAAGTGCCGCGTGATCGCGCGCGACCAGGGATGCGGCCAGCGCATCGCCCATGTCCGCCTCCGGCGTCAGCCCGTTGATTGCCAGATGCTGGTTGCGAATGCCGATCTCGGCCAGTTCATGGCTTGTGCGCGCGGCCTCGGCCAGCGAGCTGACGCGGGGGCGGGCGACGAGGATCAGCCGCGTACGGTCCGCATCGGACAAGCTGTCCACCGCCGCCGCATAGCGCGCACGCTGTTTTTCCAACCCGGCCAGAGGGCCGAGGCAAGAGGCATCACCCCCGGTCTCCAG
>JBHEOZ010000364.1:363-927 GCA_046260555.1 Desulfurivibrionaceae bacterium | reverse complement strand
CACCCCGCGCATCGGCCCGACGATGCGTTCGCGATATTCGGCCGCGGCGCCTTCGGGGTCGATCTCGAGCGCCTCCAGTCCCGGAACGGCGGCGACTGGGGTCACATGGTTGCCGATCTCGACACCAAAAACCTGCCCGACATTCGACGCCGGGTCGGTCGAGACCAGCAGAACCTTCTTGCCCGCATCGGCAAGGCCCACGGCCGTCGCGCAGGCGAGCGAGGTCTTGCCCACCCCGCCCTTGCCGGTGAGGAAGACGAATTTCGGCAGGTCATTGAACATTATTTCTCCTTTCGCCGCGCATGACGAGCGGTCGGTATCTGTCGCGCTGGCGTCGCCAGGCGTATCTTGGGTCAGGTCAGGCGAGTGGCCGCCTCAGCAGCAGCTACCGCCCTTTTCGCTCACAGGCGCAGACCCAGGGGTCCCACCACAACAGGCCATGTCCTTGGCGGACGACTGGCTCGTAGCGGGATCCTCGAGCGTGGATGCGTTCAGGCCAACCCACTCGGCCATCTCCGCGCGCGACGGGTAGCGCGCCCTGGCCTTGAGCGCGCCATCCAGCAT
>JBHEOZ010000364.1:0-300 GCA_046260555.1 Desulfurivibrionaceae bacterium | reverse complement strand
CGAGGTCGGCGGCCAGATCGACAAGCCGTTGGTCGATTTCGGTGCCGCAGAGACCGGTCGAGCAGCACATCGCCGGATCATAGATGGTGAGTGTGGTCATTGGTCGGTCTCCTTGGGATTACAGTCTTGGGGGGTATGGCAAAAGGCGTCGTCGACGTCGGCCGGGCGCGCGGCGAGGGCCTCGATCAGACCCTGCATCGGCGCGAGCGCCGAGGGGTCGAGCGCATAGCAGACCCGGGGATACTCGATGGTGCCCGTCACGATCCCGGCATCCTTGAGGATCCGCAGGTGCTCCGAGAC
>JBHEOZ010000363.1:0-1442 GCA_046260555.1 Desulfurivibrionaceae bacterium | reverse complement strand
CCGCAGGGCGGCGGGTGCATTCCAGTCACCAAGGATTGCTGTCTGTATTTGACGTAAAAACAATCACATATCGTGAATCAATGCACTAAGCCGTCACGGATTCAGGTTTAGGCGATTCCCAGCTATCTCAACCGGACCATTCAATCATGCAGCCCCTTGTCGAATTATATGAAATTGACGCCGAGCAACCAAGCCTGAATGACAACACCGGCGATCTCGACCGTTTAAGGCGGGTGGTTGCCGAACAACTTTCCGGTCACGAACCGGTGGTGCCCTATGGCTGCCTGGCCAGGGTTGCCAAGGCTTTCCGACAGGCCGGCTTTGTCGGCGGGGCGGTGGTCAATAAACTGCCGTCCGGTCCGGAGCTGGTTGATTTTGTCGCGAGCCCCGCAAACCCTCTTGTCGGCATGGCCCTTGACCTGGGTACCACCCATCTTGAGGCGGCCCTGGTGGAAATGGCTTCCGGACGCCGCCTGGCCGAGGCCAACCGCGAAAACGGCCAGATCGAATTCGGAGCCGATGTCCTTAGCCGGATCCATTACAGTGCCGAACCGGGCGGGCTGGCTGGCCTGCACTCCGCGATAATCTCCAACGTGAACGAGCTGGCGGCCGAGCTGGCCGGGCGGGCCGGATTAAGGGGCGGAGAGATCAGGGCCATGACCGTTTCCGGTAATACGGCCATGGTCCATTTTTTCCTGAATCTTGATCCCTATTATCTGATCAGGGAACCCTATATCCCCATGGTTAACATGCCCGACCCCTTCCCGGCCGGGGAACTCGATCTGGCCGTTGATCCGGGCGCCCCGGTCTGGGTGATGCCCGGAATCGGCAGTTATTTCGGCGGCGACCTGGTTGCGGGTGTGGTGGCCAGCGGTCTGGGCCGCGGGGAGCAGGTGTCCATGCTGATCGACGTCGGTACCAACGCCGAGGTGATAGTCGGCAACAACGAATGGCTGATCGCCTGTGCCGGGGCGGCCGGACCTGCCCTGGAGGGCGGCGTGGCCAGGATGGGAATGCGGGCCGGGCCGGGAGCCGTGGAACACGTTGAGATCGATCCGGAAAGCGGTGCCTTGACTTATCAAACCATCGACGGCGGCAGGCCGAAGGGCATCTGCGGTTCGGGGATCATCGATCTGGTCGCCGGACTCTATCTTGGCAGGTTTATCGATATTCGCGGTAAATTCCGCCCCGACCGGAATGCGGACCGCTTTGTCGAGACCGACGAGGGCTTGGCCTTTGTTCTGGCCGACGCCGCCGAATCGGCCGACGGCCGTCCGGTTCTGTTCGGCCAGGTCGACCTGGACGCAGTGATGCGCTCCAAGGCGGCGATGTACTCGATCCTGACCACCCTGGTAAATCAGGTGGGGATCGGCTTCGACGAGCTTGAACATATTTACGTGGCCGGCGCCTTCGGACGGCATATCTCCCCCCGCCAGGCCATT
>JBHEOZ010000362.1:0-1453 GCA_046260555.1 Desulfurivibrionaceae bacterium | reverse complement strand
CCTGGCCGGAGCGGAGCTTGCCGCCACCGGGGCCGCCCTGGCGACGCCGGGGGCAACCGTGGCCCTTTTTTCGGTCAGTATGGTCGACAGCCCCGGGGCCAAGGGCAATCTGCATGGCGTCTATCGCCTGGAGGCCGGCAAGGGGCTGTAGCGGGATCAGCCCTTTTGCCCGCCGGTTTCCGGGGAGCTGTCGTCGCCGATGAGCAGTTCCACGAGCTTGCCGTTTATCAGGGAAAAAAGGATGATGTAGAAGGAGAGGACCACCGTGTAGCGCAGGCCGAAGTAATAGACGATGGCGGGAAGGAAATGAATCTTCACGTTGCGGTTATAAAGGATGGCGGCCAGCAGCGCGTTTCTTGCCCCATGCCTTTTCAATTCGCCCAGCATTGGGAAGAGCAGGTAGGGCGGGCCGGAAATAACCAGCCCCGCCGCCACGGCATACAGCCACCCCTTCAGGCCCGACTCGCGGCCGAGATGGCGGTGGATCCTCTCTGGATTCAAAAAGATGTTGGTCAGCAGCAGGACCACGAAGACCAGGGCCAGAACCGGCGCCACCTTGACAAGCATGACCGCGAAGTAGCCGAAGGCATCCATTGCCAGGGCCGGATCGAACAGGGCGGCGATGCCGTATAGTCCCAGGACGAAAAGCAGGAATTTAACTCTGCCGTCTATCTTTTCGGGGGAGCGGTCCCGGCGGGCCGTCATGGCAGGAATCCCAGGGTAAGGACGGTGGCGATCGCCACCAGTAGGGAAAAAACGAAATTGACCAGATTGCGGATCACTGTGAAACGCAGGCCCAGTTCCGAGGCCTCGATGGGAATCATCACCAGTCCCACAGTGGTCCAGGCCATGACAAAAGCGGTCACCGCCAGCAGGCTGACCCCGGCCTGCAACAGTTCTCCGCCGGCCACATAACTGGTTATCGGGATGCCGAAGGAGACCGACCCCGCCACCGCGCCGATCAGCGGATCGAGCAGGTAATTGCCGCTGAACCATTTCGGATAACTGTCGGATAAAAACTGGTGGAGCAGGCCGATGAGCAGCAGGATGCCCGCCAGCATCGGCAGCACCGACCTGAAAAGCCCCACCGTCCGCCGGAAAGCGGGTCCGGTTCTTGCCCTGATTGTCTCGCGTTTTCTCATCATATTCCGGTTGTGCCGGCTGCCGCCGTTTTTGGCCCGCCTTTCGAATTATCAGGCGGTTTGTTCTCGCCCACTATTACCGGCCGGACCGCTCGTGTCAAACTTGTTGGCGTCGCAAAAAGTCGCCAGCTCCTGCCTTTGCTGCAAATTGTCTCGTCATTGCAGCGTACACAAGTACGCTGCATTCCTCGAAATTTACGCGCCTTGGATCTGACGATTTTTGCCTTAATGTCATTTCGACCAACGGGAGAAATCTTAATAGCTCCAATAAGTTAAAGAACAAGTTTTCTCACATGCGTTCGAAATGGCAG
>JBHEOZ010000361.1:0-1454 GCA_046260555.1 Desulfurivibrionaceae bacterium | reverse complement strand
TGTCGAAGCCTTGCCGGGTAGCGATAACGCCGATATCGGTCATCACCGGGTTCGAGCAGGCGGCGGGGCAGGCGGCGACGGCGATCTTGAACTTCGGCTTCACCCCGGTCATTGCCCCGAAGCGGGCCAGAATTTTTTCGGAAAAAGCCATGGTGTCGATCTGGCCCAGGTTGCAGCTGCGTTCGCCGATGCAGATTCTCGGTACCGGAAACAGGCCGGGCCCCTTCAGCTTGAGGCCGAGACCGGTCAATTCCTCCTTGATCGCCGGCAGAGCGGACTCATCAATATTGTAAAGGCGCAGGTTCTGGGCGGTTGAAAGGTAGAGGTCGAAAGCGAATTTCCTACCCAGTTCGTCAATTTTCCGGAGTACCCCGAAGGGCAGGGAGCCGCCGGGCAACAGGATGGTTAGCGTTTTCGGGCCTGGTTGTTGTTTGTCGCCGTGCATAAATTCACCAAAAGTACTTAGAATGGATCTGGAGGGGGCTTGTTGGTTATGCTTTATCCCCCCATCAAAAAAATCGGTTATTATAATCGATTTTCAAAAAAAGGGTGGAGGAATCGCTCAACTCCGTTTATTAAGGTGGATTGAATTTTCTTATGTAATTTTTTGCGTCATGCGTCGGGGTTTTTAGGGTAAACTTTAGAATCGTTCCGGCTAAAAAACATTGGAGGGCCACCATGGGGAGCCATCATAATCCGTACCGGGCCGATGCCGCGGCCAGTAATTCCATCGATCGCAAGCGAGAGCAGGAAAGGCGTTTTATGCTCTCTTCCGCTTTTAAAAACAGCGAAGAATTGTCGGCAAAGCTGGTTCAGAGGCTGCTGGATAAACATATTATCGAGACCAACTCGGTCGACGCGATTCGCGAGGCCCTGAGCGTTCAGCTGAAGCATATTTCGGAGCTGGAGGAACACGAATTCAATTTCAAGATCGCGCCGATCAGGCAGCTGGTACCCAATGCCAATATCCTCAGTTTGTATATGACCCAGTACATCATTGAGGATCTGATCAATCATCGCGATATCGAGGATGTATTCGGTGACGAGAACGATATCTATGAGGCCGTTGATTCCGTGCTCGGCTCTCTTCGTCCCCAGAGCTGATGGCGTTGCGAAAAGTCAAAAAACCCATCCTTCGACAGGCTCAGGATGAGCGGGGGTGACTTGCAGGCTCCGGTTTAGCGGATTAAGCTGTTGATTTAACGTTTGTGATGCGTTCCGTCAATCTTGATGCATTCGCAAAAATGACAAAAAAAGCTGTCATTTCGAACGAATGTGAGAAATCTTGTTCTTTACACCCACAGGGCACCCCAGGTGTTCTGTTCAATCCTCCCTTGAGGAGGGCATTTGCTTCGCGGCACATAAGTTTCGTTTGCACCCTAAAGGGCATTAAAAAGCAGACAAGCTGCTTTTCTATGCCCTTTAGGGTGCAACTCAGCTTTAACTTGTTGTTA
>JBHEOZ010000360.1:1145-1456 GCA_046260555.1 Desulfurivibrionaceae bacterium | reverse complement strand
GCGTTGACCCGCACCTCAATGGCAAACCCCCTGATCTGCACATCCTTCTGATCGAAGGCAAGCTCCTTGCCCAGGGCAAGCTTGATCTGGGTTCTGACGATATCGATGCCGGTCACCATCTCGGTAACCGTATGCTCGACCTGGACCCGGGTGTTGATCTCCATGAAATAGTACTTCATGTCCTTGTCGACCAGAAATTCGACGGTGCCGGCGTTGAAATAATTGGCCGCCTTGGCCGCCCGGACCGCGGTATCGCAGATCTCGTCGACCAGTTTCCGGTCTTCGATCAGGGAAGGGGCGATCTCCACCAG
>JBHEOZ010000360.1:0-907 GCA_046260555.1 Desulfurivibrionaceae bacterium | reverse complement strand
GGCAACCGCCTCATCGACCCCCTCGTCCCCCGCTTTTAAATTCTGGGTGCCGGGAACCATGGGAATCTTGGCCTCGGCCATGATGCGCCGGGCCATGACCTTATCACCGAGATTGCTGATCACCTCGGAGGAGGGACCGATAAAGGTAATCCCCGTATCCTCGCAGGCCTTGGCGAAATCGGGGTTTTCCGCCAAAAAGCCGTAACCGGGATGGATAGCGTCGGCGCCGACCTTCCGGGCCGCCTTGATGACCTTTTCTATATTAAGGTAATCGGAGCGGGGACCGTCGCCGAGCCAGACCGCCTCATCGGCTACCCTGATATGGAGAGCGTCATTGTCCGGGGTTTCGTAAACCGCCACGGCGGTATAGCCCAACTCCTGAATTGCCCGTATTATGCGAATGGCAATCTCGCCGCGATTTGCCACCAGGATCTTCTTTTTCAAACGAACACCTCTCTTTTGTTTTGCTGTCTACCCATGATTTCCGCCGATTCAATCCGTTTTAGTACGCCGCCGATTTTTTTGCATCACGGCGTTTCAGGGTTTACTTTCGACTAACGGGGAGAAATCCGGGTTCAGGGGAATCACATTTACCGCGTAGTTGTCCACCCCGGGGTATTCGAAAAGCGGATAAAACGAACCCCTCTGTCAAAACGGCTGAAGGAATGTAAAGGTAGCTTTATTTTTTAAAAAGGCCCCGACTCAAGCGATATCAGGGAATAAACCGGAATCAAAAGCGCCGTTAGAGGCGGAAAAAATCTCGTTTCGGCTTCTCAATAAGTTTGCTCAACTTTGCAAATTATCATAATTCAACCGGTCGATCAACAATAAAAAAAACCTGAATCCGTGAGCGTTCGAGAACGGTGCAGATGCAAGGCGGCAACGATGTCGATAATAATAATGGTAT
>JBHEOZ010000036.1:5477-11513 GCA_046260555.1 Desulfurivibrionaceae bacterium | reverse complement strand
ACTCAAGTACGCTGCGCTTTTCCAACATCCTTGCTTCTCGTTCTCGGACAAAAATCCTCATTTCCGGACAGACACTAAATAGTCTCGGTCCGGAAAGAGCTTTTGGGGCCGATTCAGGCCATCGCGGTCAAAACGAAAAAAGGCCGGTCTAAAAAGACCAGCCTTTTGATATTTCTGGAGGCGGCGATCGGAGTCGAACCGATGAATAAAGGTTTTGCAGACCTCTGCCTTAGCCACTTGGCTACGCCGCCGTCTAAAGTGAAGCGCGGCACAATTCTAAACATAGTTTTGGGCTTTTGACAAGAGTAAAGATGCAGAAAGACGAGGACTCCCGGGAAGGGATGCCGGGCCCCGAGATCAGCTTCGGAGTCTCTCGGCGCCCGCTTGTCCGGTCTCGGCTTGAGCGAACCGGCGGCGGGCGGGTCCTTTCGTAAATCAATCATGCCGGGAAGGTGGCGATACCTTCCATTTCAACTCAGTTGTGGAATCGGATTATGGAACAGTTAAGCACGCTGATCGAAAACAATAAAAGCCGGCTCCGGGAGCTGGAAGAAATCCTCGGTTATAGCTTCCGGGATCCGCGCCTGCTGCAGTTGGCCCTGATTCACCGCTCATACGCCTTCGAGCAGGACGCTCGCCGGGATGTCGACAATGAACGCCTGGAATTTCTGGGCGATGCGGTTCTCGACCTGACCATCGGCTATGCCCTGTTTCAAAAATATCCTGAAATGCGGGAAGGGGAGTTGACCAAACTGCGGGCCATGCTGGTTAACGAGGCGCATCTGGCCGTGATGGCCGAGCATATTTCCCTTGGCCGCTTTCTCTATCTCGGCAAGGGCGAGGATAGCTCCAACGGACGGAGTAAGCCTTCGATCCTGTCCTGCACTTACGAGGCGGTGGTCGGCGCGATTTTTCACGATGGCGGCTACGGGGCGGTCTCCGATTTCGTCCAGCGTCATTTCGTGCCTCGCCTCGACGGCCGGAGAGCGCAGCTGCATCTGGCCGATGCCAAGAGCGCCTTGCAGGAGATGACCCAGGAAAAATATAACGAGGCTCCGGTCTACGTTCTCGAAAAGGCCGAAGGTCCCGACCACCGCAAGGTCTTCACAGTTTCCGTGCGGTTCCGGGGTGCGGTCCTTGCCTATGGACAGGCGACCAGCAAGAAGGAAGCCGAGCAAAAGGGCGCCGCCGCGGCCCTGCTTAAATTAGCGGATTCCGATATCCCGCCCCCCTCTTGAGCCGGCCGATGTCTCCTCCTTTGGTTATTCCTTTCTTTATCTCCCACCAGGGCTGTCCCCATCGCTGCGTGTTCTGCAATCAGCACGCGATTACCGGCCAATCTCCGGGCCCGACCCCGGATGGGGAACAGCTCGGGGCTGAAATCTTCGCCGCCCTGGCCCGTCCCCGCCGGGCGGGACGCGGGGCAGTGCAGGTCGCCTTTTACGGCGGCAGTTTCACCTGTCTGCCCGAGGCCCGGCAACGGGAGTTACTCGGCTCGGTTCAGCCCTTTCTGGCCGAGGGGACGGTGGATGAGATCAGGCTTTCGACCAGGCCCGATTATATCAATGCCGGCATCGTCGATTTTCTCAAAGGATATGGCGTCGGCACCGTCGAACTGGGGATCCAGTCGATGAGCGACCAGGTATTGCGGGCCAGCGGCCGGGGCCATACGGTGGCCGATTCCGTCCGGGCGATCGAATGCGTGCGGAACGGCGGTCTTAGAGTCGGGGTGCAGCTGATGGTCGGCCTGCCCGGCGACCGCCCCGGCCTGCTCTTCAGGGGTGCCGAGGAACTGGCCGCGATGCGGCCGGATCTGGCCAGGATCTATCCTGTCGTGGTGTTAAAGGGCAGCGGCCTTGAGATGCGTTATCGGGCCGGCGAATATCAGCCGATCTCCCTGGCCAGGGCGGTGGCGGCCAGCGGCCGGGTCAAGGAGATCTTCGACGCCTATGGGGTCAGGGTGGTGCGGCTCGGTTTGCAGGCCACCGATACCCTCAAGGATGATATTGTCGCCGGTCCCTATCATCCGGCTTTAGGGGAAATGGTCCTGTCCAGAAACCTCTATCGCAAGGTTCGTCCGGCTCTGGAGGCGGTGAAAGGCTCCGGTCGTTTTGAGCTGCGGGTGGCGGCCGCCGATCAATCCGTGCTGCGCGGACCGGCGAATCGAAACCTGAAAAGACTGGCCGACAGGGGATTGCTTACCGATGTCGAGCTGGTCTTTGAGGATCAGCGGGTGAGGGGAACGTTTGCGGTGGTGGCTGTTTGAGAGAAGAGAGCCGGTCTGGTGTCACGTCAACTCTGAACCGTCGCATTTTTCACGACGAAGAAAATATTGCGACATTTCATCCTTGACACGACACTAGTCGCGGCTCTGGTTGATCATCTGCTTTTTACTGTTCATACCGGTCAGGGAAGTTTGGCCGAGGAGCGAGGCCAGGTAGATGATCAGCAGTAAAATCAGAATGGCCGCCACGGTTTTGAAAGCCGCCTTCGGCTTTATAAGAACCAGAATTGCCAGGCAGGCGATAATAGCCAGGGCCAGGTAGGGGTGGGAGTAATAGAAATTTTTACCGGCAGATATGATGCTGTAAAGTGTCATGGGATTTCCGGGCCTGGATAGATGATATTCGCTTCTGATAGTCTTTTGTCTGTTGGGCCGGTTAATTTCGACAGGTTAACGCCATGGTTCCGGGTGGAATCGGTGTGCATGAAGCAGTCATTATAAACGCTAAACCGCTTTTCGCATATGTTTTCTTGGACTCCCGACCGGCGGCGATTCGCCGCCGCCGCGCTGCGGTTCAGGGCTGGCCGGGACCATATCGCCAGCCGTCCATGCCGTAATCGAGCCAGAGATAATCGGCTTCGGCTCTGGTTACAGTGTTGCGGGTTACCATCCCTTCCGCTTCGAAGAGCACGGTCTTGGGGTTCAGGCCTGCCTCGGCATTCAGCCGTCGCGGAATGCCGAGCTTCCAGGAATGGGTGTTGCCGGCCAGGACCACCACGGTGAGGTCGGGGTGTTCTTCCTGGAATTTGCTGAGATTTTTGGCCATCATGATATCGCCGAGAATTTTGGTTTCGCAAAAATTTTCGAAGGAATGTTCCTGCAGCATGCCCTTGAAAAGGTTAAGTCTACGGATTACATCCTGGTAGCCGGGCTCGATATCACAGATTATCCCCTCACCGAGACCTTCGAGCTGCTCGGGGGTCAGGGAGTCGAAGCCCTCCATCTCCACCTGGATGAGGATATCGCGCGAGATGTTGAGCCCGGTAAGTTTTATATGGTTGTCTCTGATGTATTCATAGAGTGGCCGGTAGCGCTCCCATTCCCCCCAGTTTTCGTTGAATTCGTTGACAAAGCGACGCTTGCTGATCTCTCCCGAACTCCACTGGTCAAGGATATACTGGCTTTCGCCGCGAAACGCCTCCACCGCCACCGCGAGCTCTTGGTTTTCCCCTTGCAGCGCTTCAAGGATCTGCATTTGGGCGAGTTGATGGGCAGGAACAGTGATATCGTCGCCGAGAAAGACGATCCGGGCCTGGCGGAGTCCCTCGATCATTGCTGGAAAAGTTATGTTTTTGCCGCTGGCAAGGTCGAGGATCACCGGGGATGCAAAGGCCGTGACGCAGGTTGAAAGCAGAATTGCCAAGATCAAGCCAAGGCCGGTCTTCTTTTTCATCTAATTCTCCACGGTTCGGAGTTTTCCGTTACGCTATGGATATTACTATGGCTCAAGTGGGCGCAAATCCCGCTTCCGGCGAAGAATGGCCGTCCATTGTTTCCGGTACAATGAATCGGGATCGGATCTTCCGCCCCGGCCGATCAGAACAGGGTGATTACCTCGGTCACCCTGCGGATTGTTGAGCGCAGGAAGAAAACCACTTTACCATTTCTCCGCGGTCCTCCGGGCGGCTTGGTTCTTCTCGGGGTTTTTTCGGTCGGCAGAATCAAGGTTTGTCGTTTGGACCCCGATGAGATAATTCCTGCTAATTGCCATTTTTCCATGTTAATCACCATTTCTTGTTAGGTCATATCTGTTGGAAAAAGTGAACTTATAATTAATTCTATCACAATTATTTTTTTGAAAACCACAAAGTTTAATGGCGTCGCAAAAAGTCGCCAGCTCCCGCGTTGCTGCAAATTGTCTCGTCATTGCAGCGTACTGAAGTACGCTTCATTCCTCGAAATTCGCGCGCCTTGGATCTGACGATTTTTGCTTAGCCATCCTATTTCCGACTTTATGCGAACTCATCAAGTTTTGATGGCTACGCGGATAATTACCTGGGGCTGGTTAAACGGCAGAGAAAAGAAGAGGGGGCGTTCCAGGGGGCGTCCGGTTTGCGGTGGCGGAATTAGCCGACCTTGCGCCAGCTTCCGTCGATGAGCAGATGGTGCGGGGAAAAGCCGGCCTTGTAGTTCATGGATCCGGACTCCTCGATCCAGTAGCCGAGATAGAGGTTGTGGATCTTGTGTTCCCGGCAGAAGTTGACCAGATTGATGATATTGAAAGTGCCGGGACTGCGCTTGGTCGTGTCGGGGTCGAAAAAGAAGTAAATCGCGTTGAGCCAGGTGCGGCCGATATCGATTATCGAAACGCCGATCAATTTTTTCCCTGCATAATAGCGGAGCTCCATGGAGAACTCCGAGGAATTCAGGAAAAAACCGGCATAGTAATCCCTGGCCCGGTTGTTCTTGCCCGGGAAGCGATGGTCGAAAAAGTTCTGGAGGAGATCCGTGGTTTCCCGATCCGGGTTCAGGGAGGTTTTACTGATGGTCAGATCCAGGTTTTGCCTGGCGCAGCGTTTTTGTTTGCGGTTCGGGACGAATTCGAAAGGGTCCAGTTTGATCGGGATACATCTTTGACAATCCCGGCAGCCCATGGTGTAAATCGTGTCGCCGTATCGCCGGTAGCCCGCGGCCAGCAGAGTTCCCATGATCTCTGGCGGGATTGTATCGAGTCTTGCCATCCTGTAAACCGCCTGATATCCCAGCCCGTAGGGACATTCGGTGGGAACGTCCTGGAGGTGACGGTCAATGGCCTTGAGTATTGTTTTTTCGTTTTCGGTTAATTTCGATGACATGAATAGATGGCCCGTGATCATATTGATGGAAAAGTTCGTTTGCCTGCGCCGCCGGAATCCTTGTCCTTTGCGAGGGCCACATTATTTAACTTTTAACTCATCTCTCCCGGCACTGGCAACCTTTGAAAATCGGCTGTTTTTTTAAAAGGGGACCGCCGAAAAACCTATGGAACCGATTTGCCCGGATAAAATCCTTCCGGCAAGGTTGTCACTATAAAGATAAATCTCTCCTGGAGAATGGACAAGCGGGGGGTGAATGTGTTTTGACGGCGGCCGCAAGTTAACCACGGATTCAGGCACCCCCCCGGAAAGCTAAGGGGGCAGCCGGAACCAGCCGGGGATGGTGGAGTTAAAGGGGCGAAGTTAGCGGTACTCGACAATATGACCGAGACGAGGGGTTTGGGAGAAGTTCCTTAACAGGTACTCGGCCAGGAAAATTTTGTTGCCGGTGTCGATCGTGAGTTTGTACCAGTCGATAAGGATCTCGATATCGGCTGAGCCACCCGGGATCGGGCTTTGTGAATCGCGGTAAAAACAGAGCCGTTCGGCCAGAGCCGGCAACGCCGTCAGGCAGCCGAATAGGTTTATGTTCTGGTCAGGGTCGTCGGCAAGAATGTCTCTGGCCTTTAGATATGGACGACAGTGGCACAGGAGTTGGTCGTCCGGTCCGGAGGGGCTTTCCGGGACCCCGTTCTTTTCTGTAAACCCAGGCAGAGCCGCGAAGGCAATGATGAAAAAATCCCGTAAACGGTCCGCGGCCATGGTCAGCTTAATAACCGTTTCCGAAAAGTGAAAATCGAAGCAGGAACCCATCTCGCCGGGATTATGGTGGTACAGGTGGCTGAGGCCGATCGAGTGGCGGGATGATTTCATCAGCTTCTCGAATTCCACGCCTTTCCTGGTAATTTCGGCGATATCGGCTTCGGGCCAGGCGGGGCCGGCCGGAATTTCGGAGAG